>NZ_MUYZ01000028.1:0-41760 GCF_003013775.1 Micromonospora sp. MH33 | reverse complement strand
AGGACACGGCCGGGAACGGCTTCGGCTTCACCTGGCCGGCAAAGTTCCCGGTGGTGCGGATCGACCAGATCCTGGTCCGCGGCGTGAAGCCGGAGAGCTCATGGCTGCTGCCGGCCACCGGCAGCGACCACCTGCCGGTGGCAGCCAAAATCAGCTGGTGAACAGCGCGTAAAGGCTGGCGCTCCACCTCCTGCGGCAGGGAGCACGGTCGTCTGCCATCACCGCTCCCCTGGGTAGAAGCATCGGTTACGCGGGTGGCGGGCGGCGAACCGCGGGCGCCGCAACGAACGGCGGACCATACTGGCACGGTGGAGGAGGACCTCGTCGAACTACTGGCCTCGACCGGAGTCACCTGCCGGTTGTTGGTCGAGCAGACGCGGGGCCCATACCACCGAGCTGTGCATCCCGAGCGTCGGGAGATCACCGAGGACCGCGATGGCCTCCCGCTGCGCCTCGGGCTACGCCTACTGGCGGCGGACGCCACCACTCCCCTCGCGGACGTCCTCGTCGAGGTCTGGCAGGCCGACCACGTGGGCCGATACTCCGGCTTCCAGCCATTCGAGGCGAGGCCGGGACAGGTGGTCACCTCGGAGTCGGTGCCGCACGATGTGATCGCCGCCGGTGAGACGTACCTGCGGGGCAGCCAGCGCACCGACCAGCGCGGGATGTGCGCGTTCAACACGATCTACCCGGGCTGGTACGCCAGCCGCACCGTGCACATCCACCTCATCGCGCACCTCGGCGACCGCTCGGTGACCACGCAGCTCTACTTTCCCGACCCGGTCACCGACCAGGTTTTCACTCGCCCGCCCTATCGGGGCCGGCCGCAGCGCGACACCACCAACGCCACCGACAGCATCTTCGCCGACGGCGGTGAGCAGATGATCCTGGACCTGCAGGGAGATCCGACGACCGGCTACACCGGGTCCTCTGCGTCGTCCTCGACGCGCAAGCGCGACCTGCCTCGACTGCGGGTCCTTCGGCAGAAAGCGACGGTTGATCGTGGCCAGCACGGAGCAGATCAGGGCCACCATCGAGGCTCACCTCGCCGCCGTCGGCGCCGCCGACGCTACCGCACTGGCAGGTCTCTACACACCGGATGCCCGCCTGCATGACCCCGCTGGCGGACCCCCAGTCACCGGCCGAACGGCCATCGAGCAGCACTTTGCCGGCGTCCTCACCGAGCAACGGAAAATGGAACTGGTTATGGTGGCGATCGCCGACCACCACGCCGCGTTCCACTTCCGCGCGACACCAGCCGAAGGCCCCACCAGAGAGGTCATCGACACCATGACCTTCGACGACCAGGCCATGATTACTTCAATGCACGCGTACGCAAGCTAAAACCAAACCCGGTCGCTGGTCGGGTGACGCGTAGGCAGCGGGGTTCGTGTCTGTCCACTGGGGAGTGACGGGGCGGCGATCCCTGGCGCGGGCACGGTAGCGTGTAACGCACTCTGGCAGAACCGCCCGGCGCCCCTCGGCCCCGGGCACGTGACACCTGACGTGAGGGCGCGCATGACGGCCGCCGACTTCGGCGTCAACCCGAGCACCGCGACCAGCCCGGAGCAGTACGTCATGCTGCTGCGTCGCGTCCGTGACCAGTCCGGCCTCGCCTACCGTGAGATTGCCCGCCGCGCGCAGCGCAACGGGGACGTGCTGCCGGCGAGCACCCTGGCGACGATGCTGGGCCGGTCAACGCTGCCCCGCCGCGATCTGGTGTCGGCCCTGCTGCGGGCCTCCGGCGTGCCGGACGACCGCGCGGCAGCGTGGCTGGCCGTGTGGGGCCGGCTGGCTGCCGCCCGTACGGCGGCGAGGCCCCCGGCGGCCGCACGCGGAACCTCATCGAGCCGACTCGGACACGCCCCGGTGGGTCCGGCCGGCCGCACCACCGGCCCGAGCGGTCCCGTCGCCGCGCCGGGCTCCGACGGTACCGGACCGACATCCCCTACGCAGCGCTCCGCCGCCCTACGCCTGATCTCCGCAGGCGGCGGGGCCGGGACGGTCGGCCCGGAAGGGGCACGGGCGGCGTCCGGCGGGGGGCGGGACCGGACTGTGTTGCGTGGGTTGCCGTGGCCGACCGCCGACGAGGCGCGGCCGGTGGAAGGCGGGTCAGGGGCACCGGTTCCGTATCAACTGCCGCCGGCGCCACCGTTGATGGTCGGCCGCTCGGCGGAAATCGGCCGGCTGCTCGCGTCAACGGTGGTCGACGCCGCGGTCTGCCTGGTCGAGGGTGCCGGCGGTGTCGGTAAGTCCGCGCTCGCCCTGCACGTCGCGCACCGGATCGTCGGGCGTTACGGCGGCGGCTGCCTCTATGCGGACCTGCGCGGGGCCACCGACGGCATCGCGGCGGCCGAGCCCGCGGACGTGATGGGCCGGTTCCTGCGGGCGCTGGGCGCGCCCGCCGTCCCCGCCTCGCTCGACGAGGCATCGGCGTTGTTGCGCACCTGGACCGCCGATCGGGGCGTGCTCGTGGTGTTGGACAACGCCGCGTCGGCGGCGCAGGTCCGACCGCTGCTGGCCAGCGGACCTGAGTGCGCCACGATCATCACGAGCCGGGGCATGCTCCCCGACCTGGACACGACGGCCCGGATCCGCCTCGATCCGTTACCCGACGACGCGGCGCACGCCCTGCTCGCCGGGTTCACCGGCGCCCAACGCCTGCAGGCGGAACCGGCCGCAGCCGCGACGGTCGTCCGCCGGTGCGGCGGGTTGCCGCTGGCGTTGCGCATCGTCGGCGCCCGCGCCGCGGCCCGGCCGGACGCCTCGCTCACCGGCCTGGCCGAGCGGATGGACGACGAGGGCACGCGGCTGGACGTCCTGGAGGTCGGTGACCTGTCCGTACGGGCCAGCCTGCATGTGGGCTACCAGGCGTTCGAGGACGCGCGGCAGGACGAACGCCGGCAGGCGGCCCGGCTCTTCCGGCTCGCCGCGCTGCCGGACTGGACGCACCTCACGTCGTACGGCTGCGCGGCGCTGGCCAATCTGCCGGTCACCGCCGCGGAGCAGGCGCTGGACGCGTTGGTAGAAGCGCACCTGGTCGAGTCGGCCGGGGGCGACCGCTACCGCTTCCATGACGTCGTCCGGCTCTACGCCCGGGAGCGGGCGCAGGCCGTGGACGACCCGCCCCACCGGGAGGAGGCCCTCGGCAGCCTGACCGCATGGCTGCTCACGACCACCACCCGCGCCGCCCGGCTGCTCTACCCGGACGACCGGTTCGGCGTCGACGAGCCGACCGGGCCGACGCGTCCCGGCCCACCACTCGGCAACACCGCCGACGCATGGGCCTGGCTCGAGCGGGAGCACACCAACCTGTTGCTGATTGCCCGCCAGCAGATGGCGGCCGGACGGACACTCACCGAGGTCCGCGACCTGGCCCTCGTGGCAGCCAAGTTCCTCGACTACGCCGGATACATCGCCGAGCAGCTGCAGTTCGGCGACCTCGCCGTCACGGCGGCGAGCCGGAGCGACGACCGCTCAGGCGAAGCGTCCGCGCTCAACGTCATCGCGGTCGCGCTGCTGCGCCAGGGCCGGCTCGACGAGGCGATCCCGATCCTGGAGCGGTGCCTGGCCGTGCATCGCGAACTCGGCGACCGGAGCCGGGAGGCCGCCATCCTCAACAACCTCGGAAACGCCCTGCGCGACCGCGGCGACCTCACCGGCGCCCTGCACCACCTGCAGGCGGCCCTGGTCATCCGGCGGCAACTCGGCCACCGACACAAGGAGGGGTCGGTGCTCGACAACCTGGCACTGGTGTATCAGCGCCAAGGCGACTACTCCCGCGCCATCGCCTGTCACGAGGCGGGACGCGCCGTCGCCGACAGCGGCACCGATCCGCTACGCGAGGCCCAGGCGCTGGTCAACTTCGCCGAGACGCTGCGGGCTTCCGGTGACCACCGGGCGGCGATCGGCCGCGCGGCCGAGTCACTGGAGATCTGCCGGCGCCACGAGCACCAGCGGGGCATCGGCCTGGCGTTGCAGATGCTGGGGGACGCCCACGCGGGCCTCGGACACAGCGCCGTGGCTCGCCGGCACTGGCGGGAGGCCCTGGACCGGCTCGACGGGCTGGACCCGCAGGCATGCGCCCGGCTCCGCGCCGCCCTGGCGCAGGCCACGACCCCCGCTGAACCGCACTGACGGTCAGCGCCACTGCTGGGGTGTCGAAGCCACCTCAGATGCGTTCCGGCCCTGATGTGACGCCGACCAGCGCGATGTACGTGATACGACTGCTGGCTGGCGGTCAGCAGCGTATCCGTGGTGCCAGCCGGATGTCGGCGGGGCCGTTGCGATCCAGGTAGGTCGACGCGGCGAAGGCCAGGAAGCGTTCCGCGTCGGCCGCGGTCGAGGCCAGACCGAAGGAGACGCGTACCGCCCCGCCGGTCGGCAGCCCCAGCGCGGCGAGGTGCTGGTCGATCGTCTCTGCGCGCGCGAGGATCGTTCGGTGCAGGGAGCCGCGGCTGATCCCGAAGGCGGCCTCGGCCGCGCCCGGATTGCAGAAGCACCCCGTACGCAGGGCGAAGCCGGCCGCCGACGATTCGAGCGCGACGAGCCGCTCGTCGACGACCGAGCCGTCCGGGTGGCGGAAGTTGAACGCTACGGTGCCACCCCGGGCATCGCCCGTCGGCGGCCCGTAGACCCGAACCAGCGGCCGGCCGTTGCTGTGTCGCAACGCAGCAAGCCGCTCCAGCAGCCACCCGGTGAGCAGGCCGACCCGGGTGTGAACGAGGTCGACGCCGATCGCGTCCAGCCAGCGCAGCCCGAACTCCACATCGGGGATGCTGAGGAAGTTGAGCGTGCCGTCCTCGAAGCCGGACTCGTCCCCCATCGGCTGGTGCCAGTCGCCCTGGACGCTGACCGCCCGGATGGTGCCACCCGCGAACCAGGGGCGGCGCAGCCGGGTCAACGCGTCGCGCCGGGCGAGCAGCCCCCCCACCCCCGTGGGATAACCGAAGAGTTTGTACCAGCTCAGGCAGACGAAATCCGGGCGGACGACGCTCAGGTCCAGCCGGTTCGTTGGGACGAACGCGGCGGCGTCGAGCAGCACGTCGTACCCGTGCTGCTGGGCCAGGTCCACCCACCCCAGCGGATGCTGCACTCCCGTGAAGTTGCTCTGTGCCGGGTACGCGAAGAGCCCCGAGGCGCCGGACCCGCGCCACCGGGAACGGCTGGCCGGCCCGCCCCGTCCGGTGGCCAGCGCGGCGATCACGTCGGATTCGGCCACCCGCAGGTCGGGCCCGGCCAGCGGCACGTAACGGACCGGGGCGCGAGCCGCGCGGGCGTACTCCCGGATGCCGTTGACGGAGTTGTGGTTGTCCCAGGTCAGCACGAGCGGGCGGCCGCGGCCGAAGCGGTACGCCTCGCCCACCAGGCGGCAGGCGCCACTGGCGTTGGGGGTGAAGACGACCGCGTACTCGGTCGGGTCGGCACGGAAGAAGTCGAGCACCGCGCGCCGGGCCGACTCGACGAGCGATCCGGTCGTCTCTGAGGTGGGATTCTCCGAGTGCGGATTGCTGTACAGGCCCGAGAGCAACCGGTCGTGGTGGGCCACGACCTGGGTCCGTGCGGCCACACCGGCCCCGGCGTAGTCGAGGTAGACCCGGCCGTCGCGGTCGAGGTGCCGATACTCGGTGGCGCGCAGGTCGTCGATTCGGGCGGTGCTCGCGTACGCGGCGGTCGCAGCGACACGCGCGCCGGCCTGTGTCGAGGAGGATTGCTTCTCGAATGTCATGTGGTGTGCGGCCAATCCGATGGGTGGGTCGAGCCGCCGGCCTTGCGGACATCGCATGTGCTGTCGCCGTCGCGACTGCGGCGCGAGGCTGCGGCACGAGCGGCCGGTCCGTCGTGGCCGTGTCCCGGGCGGCCGGAGCGGCTCAGGGCACGCCTGTCGAGTTTGCCGTTGGGCAGGGTGGGCAACCGCCGCACCCGCTCGAAGGCGGTGGGAACGGCCACGGCGGGCAGCCGTTCGAGCAGGTGTGCGCGCAGGGCTTTCTGATCCACCGGTTCGGCGCAGACAACGAACGCGACACCCTGGTAGGGAACGGCGACGCCGGCGAGGAGCACCGCCGGGTGGGACATCAGGGCGTGCTCGATTTCGGCCGGTTCGATGCGCATGCCGCCGACCTTGAGCTGCTCGTCGACGCGTCCGTGGTAGCGGAGCAGGCCGTCGGCGCCCATGCTGACCCGGTCGCCGGTGCGGTACACCGGCCCTCCGGACACCACGCCCGGCGAGGAGATGCACAGCTCGCCGTCGTCGATCGAGATCGTCGTGCCAGGGATCGGACGGCCGATGGGCACCGGGTCCTCGCCCACCGAGCACCTGTGCACGGTGCTCCAGACGGTGCACTCGGTGGGGCCGTACTCGTTGTAGAGCGTCGCGTGGGGCATTCGCTCGTGGTGCAGGTCGACCAGACCGGGCGGGCAGCTCTCCCCGGCCACGATCACGGTGGTCAGGCTGGGCACCGGCGAACGCAGCACCAGCCGGTACAGGGACGGCACCATCAGGGTGTGGGTGGGCCGGTGCGCGGCGCCGGCCCGGATCAGCGCCCGCACGTCGAACGGCCGGTCGCTCGGGATGACCAGGGTGCCCCCCGTGCACAGCGCCCAGTAGATGCCCGCCACCGAACTGTCGAACGAGATCGACGAGCACAGCAGGAACCGCTTCGGCGCAAGACCGTAGTAGTCCAGGCGGGCACCGGTCGAGTAGCTCAGCGCCGCCCGCGACACCGTGACCGCCTTCGGCACGCCGGTGGAGCCGCTGGTGAACAGCGTGTACGCGTCGGGCCCGTCCCGCCAGTCGCGGCGAGCCGGACGCAGCGACGCCAGCAGGCTCTCGGTGAGCACGACGGCGGCGCCGCTGCCCGCGGCCATCAGTTCGCGGCGGGCCGCCGGGAAGGCCGCGTCGACGGGGACGTAGCGCGCGCCCGCCCGCAGTACGCCGAGCATGGCCACAATGGCCCAGCGCGACAGTCGGGTGTGCACGATCACCGGCTCCCCCACGGCCACTCCCCGCTGCACGAGGTGGGCGGCGACCGCGCCGCTCAAGCCGTCCAGGTCCGCGTACGTCAGGGTCTGCTCGGGATCCACCACGGCCGGCGCCTCCCGGCGGGAGCGCAGTTGCGCCGCCAGCGCCTCGATGATCATCGCCGCCTGGCCACGACCGGCATCCGCTTGATCCCGCCCAGCCACGTCGACCGTACGCGCTCGACCTCGCCGGCAGGCTCGAAGGACGCGAAGGTGGCGAACAGTTCCTCGAAGAAGGTGCGCAAGGTCAGTCTGGCGACCGCCGCCCCCAGGCAGTAGTGCCGCCCGTCTCCAAAGGCCAGATGCCGGTTCGGGTGGCGATCCAGGTCCAGGGTGCCGGCGTTGGGGAAGAGCGTCTCGTCGCGGTTGGCCGACCCGAGCCACACCACGACGGCGTCGCCCGCGGCGACGGGTACGCCGCCGAGTGTGGTGTCCCGCGTCGCCAACCGCATGAAGTGCCCGGCCGGCGAGGTGAACCGCAGCGCCTCCTCCACCGCGCGCCCTACCCGCTCGGGTTGGCGGGCCCAGTGCTCGTAACCGCCGGTGCGGATCAGCTCGGCCAGGGCCGCGCGGGGTACGTGCGGGATGGCGGCGCTGCCGCCGAGGAGCAGGCTGTAGCAGTTGGCCACGACCGCGCCGGGACGCAGCGGCATGGCCGCCAGCAGGTCCACCAGGTCCCCGCGCGGGCGCCGCCGGTGCTCGATCACCAGGTTGAGCAGGTATGCGAACAGTTCCCGGTGCCCGCGGTCGAGGGTCGCGGAGGGGCCGGCCGGCAGCATGACCTCCGGGTCGCGCTCGGCCACCGACATCGACACCCACCGGGCCAGCGTGGGCCAGTCCCCGGCCGGGATGCCCATCAGCGGCCCCAGGAAGGCCAGCGGCAGGGCGGAGGTGAGCTCGGCGAAGTCCACCACCCCGCTGGCGGGGCGAAGCATCTCCCGTACGAAGGAACGGATTGCCGGCCCGTGCCGCGCCACCGCACGTGTGGTCATCTCGCGTTGCAGCGGTCCCCGAATGAGGCCGTGCCGCGGCGGGTCGGACGCCGCGAACTGCTGATTCTGCGCCGGTTCCGGCCGGCCCAGCATGTTGAGCATCACCCCGCCGGTGGAGGTGAACCTGGCATGGTCGGTCAGGACCGTTCGGGCATCGGCGTAGCGGGTCACCGCCCAGAAGCCCGGCCTGCCCTGGACCGACTGCCAGCGGACGGGTTCCCACCGGCGCAGCGCCCGCCACACGTGGTGCAGGTCGCCCGTGCCGTGCAGGGCGGGGTCGGCGAGGTCGGTACTGGCTGGGGGCCGGGTGTGGCCACACGGTGGCGTTCTCATGCGGCCAGTACCTCGTCGACCAACTCGGCGATGGTCGGCTTGAGGAACAGCACCGCGGCGTCGATCTCGACGCCGAGCCGCTCGTAGAGGTCCATCAGCAGGTCGGCGGCGAGCAGCGAGTCGCCGCCGAGGGCGAAGAAGTCGTCCTCGACACCCACTGGCGTGATGTTCAGCTTCTCGCTCCACAGCCGGGTCAGCATCGACTCAAGCTCGGTTCGCGTCGGCACGGACATTCTCCCAACTGTCGATGAACCGCCTCGTCAGGGCACGCATCTCGGCCTCGCGGTACGAGCGGCGGTACCGCAGGCAGATGGTGTAGCCGCCGCCCGCACCCGGCTCGAGCCAGAACGTCAGCCCGTTGACGGGCAGCACCGGCCCGCCCAGCCCGAGCCCGGCAGGGATCGTCAGCGGCTCCATGCCGGCACCGTCCGGCACCTGGATGACCTCGAACTGGGCCAGGCCCGGTCCGCCGTCGGCGAACAGCGCACCGGCCTGCGGCACCGCGTCCAGCAGCACCGGAAACGGAATCTCGTGCGCGTACGCTTCGGCGAACGCGCGGTGCACCGCCGCCACCGTCGGCGTGCCGAGCCGCACCGGCAGCACATTCATGTACAGCCCCACGGTGTCCCAGTCGGAGCGCTGCCGGCCGTGGGTCAGCACCGGAATGACGGCCTCGCCGTGGCACAGCGGGCCGAGGGCCCGCGCGAACGCGGTGAGCAGGACGACGAACGGTGTACTGCGTACGGTCCGGGCGACCGCTGCCGACTGCTCCTGGGTGATGCCGCTCGGCGTCCTGATCTCGGCCGTGCCGGCTTCGCTGGCCGTACCCGGGACGAGGGCCGGCACGTCGGCGAGCATCCGCTGCCAGAACGGCAGGGACCGGTTCACTCTCCGGGAGGCGTAGGTGGACCCGCTGTCGTGGTAGGAGGGCGCCGGACGGGTCTGCGGCTTCAGCACCTCGCGGAGCAGCAGCCGCATCGACCACGGGTCGGACACGGTGTGGTGCGCCACGAGCAGCAACTCGCGGCCGGCCAGGTACGCCCAGAGCAGGCACCGCGCATCGGGCGGGTACCGGCCGGCTGCGGCCGCCGCCCACACGTCGTCAACCGTACGCAGCGCAACCGGCGCCTCACCCAGTACGGGATGCCGGGCCACGATCACGTCCAGCGCCCGCCGCAGGGCGGCCGGGTCGGGCTCCGCGGGCAGCCGGATGGCGCCCAGCGCCACGAACCGGTCGATGTCCGCCGGCCCGCCCGCCCAGGACAGAATCCGCTGCCCGAACGGCTGGTCATCCACCTCGTACACCTCCCATGGCCTTCCCGGCCGTGTCGGCCGGCGCCCGCCCGTGCGGTGCCGGTAATCTCGTCGGCGACTGCCCGGCGTCCCGCGCGACGGCCTCGTCCGGCAGGTCACGCCACCGCCGCAGCGGCGAGAAATAGAGCAGCAGGCCGGACGCCCACACTCCGGCGGCGGCGATCCAGAGCGTCGGCCGCACTCCCAGCCAGCTGCCCAGCAGCCCGCCCGCCAGGGCACCCACCGGCATCACCCCGAAGATCACCCACCGGACCGAGGCGGTCATCCTGCCCAACAGCTCCGGCGGGCAGACCCGCTGCCGATAGCTGATTGCCGCAGCGTTGTAGACGGCGAACACCGCCCCCAGCCCCGCCATGCCGGCGGTGTAGGCGAGCGCACCCCAGCCGGGCTGGGCGACCGGCACGAGCAGCACGGTCCAGCCGAGCCCCAGCGGAGCGATCCAGATGATCCGGGCCGTGCCCACCAGCCGCGCCAGCCGCGCGGACACCACGCCACCACCGATCCCACCCAGCGTGGTCAACGCCAACACCACGCCGACCATGTGCTCGCTCAGGCGTAGGTCGCGCACCAGGTACAGGATCGCCAACGCGAAGATCATCTGACTGAACAGGTTGAGCGACGCCGAGGCCGCCACCAGTCTGGGCATGATCGGGTGGCGGAACACGAAGGACAGGCCGGCGACCAACTCCCGGCGGAAGTCCCGACGCTGCGCCACGGCCGGCGGCTCCTCCCGACTGCGGATCAGCATCAGGGACACCGCGTTCACCAGGTAGGCGAGCGCGTCGATGCCCGCGGTACGCGCCACGCCCAGCGCCGACACCAGCGCGCCGCCCACGCCGTATCCGGCGATCCGCGAGACCGAGTACGTGGTCGCCAGCTTGCCGTTGGCGTCGAGCAGTTGGTCTCCGGCGACGACCGTCGGCAGGAAGCTCTGATGCGCGGTCTCATACAGCACGGTGCAGACGCTGGACAGCAGCGCGACGATCCACAGCTGCGCCATCGTGACCCAGCCGGCCCACGCGCCGACGGCGACGGTGGCCACCAGCGCGGCCCGCACGAGGTGACAGGCCACCATGACGCGGCGTTTGCGCATCCGGTCCACCCAAACCCCGGCGGGTAGGGACAGGAACAGGTAGGCGGCCATCCGGGTGGCGCTGAGGACGCCGACCTCCACGGCGGAGGCATCCAGGACGGTGACGGCCAGCAGCGGGATCGCCAGCATCGAGACGGCATCGCCGACCTCGCTGAGGGTTCGGCCCGACCACAACACCATGAAGTCACGGTGTCGCCAGAGGCTGCCGCTCACGCCGCCTCCTTCACCGCGCGCAGCAGGAGGTCGGCCATGGTGGTCAGGAAGCGTTCCACCTCGGCGCGCCCGTACCCGCTGCGCATCACCCGCACGGTGACCTGCACGTAGGGGTGCACCCGGGCCATCAGATAGAAGCTGGCCCCGCTGTACGCGCGGGGCGGGAGAAACTCGATACGCCCGGGAACCATCTCCGACGGCGCCGGATCGGCGTCGGCCGGCGCCGGGATGAAGGTGAAGAAGCTGCCGTGGTCGAAGTCCATGGGTGTCACGGCGAACGGGTCGTACACGCCGTGCTGCATGGCACGCACCGCCGCGACGTTCACCTCACGGGCCATCGGGCGCACCGGCCCATCGGGGTCGCTGACGGTAAACATGGGCACCCACTGGGTCATGGACGACACCAGGCGCCGCACTGAGGGATCCAGCCGGTTCGCGGCCAACTGCCACAGCAACTGATCGGTCAGACCCGTGGTCAGGGCCAGCGCCTGCGCGTAGACCGTGAGCAGCAGGGTGGGCAGGGTGACCTGCAGGCCCCGCGCCGCCTGGCGAACCGCGTCGTACGGGATACCGGTGTGCGCGCAGGCCCGCACCAGGGGACCCCGGGACACCGGGACCCGCGGCGCCGCGGCGACGGTCCGCCGACGGTACTCGCCGGCCGCGGTCAACCGGGCCCGGAACGCGTCACCGCGCTGGCGTTCGGCCACCTCGCGGGGCGCGGGGGCGTCGGCGGGGCGGCCACCACGCAGCAGGAGGTGAAAGTCGGACTCCAGGATCCGCACCGCCGCGCCGTCGGCCGCGATGTGGTGGATCACCAGGTGGACCTGCGGTGACCCGCCGTCGTCGGGAGTACGCACCCAGGCCCGCCACGCCGGCTGGGCGGCGAGGTCGAACGGCTCCCGCGCGGACGCCTCGGTGAGGTGCACGGGCGGGTCGCGCAGGACCACCTGCCGCACGCCGCCCGGATCCTCGGCCGGGCGGTAGACGGTGCGCAGCGACTCATGCCGTGCCGCCAGCGCGGTGAGAGCGTTCCGCACCTGCTCCTCGGTGGTCCCGGCCGGAACCGACCACACCAGGTCCTGATTGGACTCCCACAGCTGCTCCGGGGGGCGCACCGAGAGGGCTCGCCACATGGAGAGCTGGCCCATGGTGAGTGGGTAGCCACCCTGACTGCGCATAACTCCTCCAGCGGTCGCGGGGGTGGGTGGTCACCTCGCGGCGACCACCCACCATCGTTGGCGTGTCTCAGCCGGTGCAGTCGTCCTTCCGCATCGCCCGCACCTCCTCTCGTCAGAGCGGTCGACTTCCTCCGGATCCGGTGGGATCCGGAGACGCGTCGCCGATGGGATGGAGCTTCTGGATCAGGTCCAGCTGACGCCACGCTTGCCGACGCTGCGCATGCGCTTCTCCTCTCCCTACGTGGCGGCCCCGTGCCCGCCCGGTCATCTCAGCGTCGGCCGCCGCCCGCTTCGGCGGTAGGGCTATCGGCGGTCGAGGGTGTTCGAGCTTGTTCGACCGGGACCTCGAACCGCACCGGCGCGGGAGCATGCGGCCGTGGCCACAGCGGCGCGAGAGCGAGGACCGCCACCGCGCCCGACAGCCCGCTGAATCCGATCACCGTGGTGGCCGACCAACGATCCGCGGCCAGGCCCGCCGTGACCATCGCCGTCCCCTGGAGCCCGCTCAGACCGGTGATGGCCACCCCGAACGCGCGTCCCCGGTATTCCGCCGGCACCGCCCGGCCGAACAACGCGTTCAGCGGGATGGCGAAGGCAGTCGCGGCGCCGGCCAGCACCAACAACAGGAGCATCAGCCACACTGGAGGGACGAGCCAGGCCGCCGCCAGCACCCCGGCGGACAGAGCGGCAAGGGGCAGGATCAGTCGCGCCCGCGCCGCCGGCGGACAGAGCCGGGTGAGGGCCACCCCGCCGAGGGCCATCCCCGCCGGCGCCGCCGCCAGCAACAGTCCGACGGTGCCGGCGCCGCCGCCGTACTGGCGGGCCAGCGGCACCATCAGTCCCTCGGCGGCGTAGGTGAAGGCGCTGGCCGTCCACAGGACGAGGACGTAGGCGCGCAGCCGAGAATCGGTGCAGATCACCCGCAGACCGGCAGCCCGGCCAGGGCGGTCCGGGCTCCGCGACGGGCGGGGCGCGGGGCGGGGACGGACGCCGATCATGATCAGCATCGCCGAGGCCAGGAACGTGCCGGCGTCCACCAGCAGCGCACCGCGTAGCGACAGCAACGCCACCAGACTCCCCCCGACGGCGAAGCCGACCACCTGCATGACCTGGGCGCAGATGTTGTCCACGCCGTTCGCCACCGCATAACGGTCGCCGTCGAGCACCTCGGGCATCAACGCCGCCCGCGCGGCCACGAACGGCGGCCGCATCAGGTTGACCGCGAAGAGCAACACCACCAGGGCAGGCGCGGCGAGGTCCAGCAGCGCCGCCGCCGGGATGAGCGCCGCGCGAGCAAGGTCGCACGCCACCAGGATCCGCCGCCGGGGAAACCGGTCGGCAAGGCCGGAGAGCAGTGGCCCGCCCGTGAGCCAGGCCAGGTAGGAACTGGCGTAGGCGGCCGCCGCCAGCGCGGCCGAGCCGGTGCGGGTGTAGACGAGGTACGCCACGGTCACGGCCGTGAGCTGATCACCTGCCAGGGACAGCAGGTACGCCGCGAACAGGTAGCGGTACTCGCGCACGGCGAACACCTCGGCGTACGTCGCGGCGCGCTCGGTCACCCCGCCCTCCAGTCCTGCCCCACCACCGGCTGCCATCACGGCGCTCGGTCGAGACGCTATCCGCGCCGGCGCCGGCCGGTCCGGGACAACGCGTTCGAGGCCGTTCGATTCCGTTCGGGTGGGCTCAGACGATCGGCGGGGCTGCCCCCGAGGGGAAGTCCTTGTCGCAACGCGTCCCGTGGGCCTGCGCTGGCTGTTCGCGGAATCGGAGGGCGTGGGGCGGGACCGGAAGCTCGCCGGCGGGACCCCGATCGCCGCACAACTGCACGTGGTCCGCACGGTGGCCTGCCGCGCCGAACGCTCCAGCTGGTCGGCGCTGGACGAGCACGGCGAGACGAGACCCTGCGCGAGCTTGACACACAAACGCGGCCACTCCCTCAACGACGAGTCTTCACATCTTGGCAGCGGCGCGCGCCTCCGATACCGTCCATGGGAACGCTCCCATGAACTTAGACACGTCTATGCGATCAGGAGGAAACACGTCGTGGCCATCCTCTCCCCCCGGCACCGCAGATCGGCGGCCATCAGTGTGGCGGCAATCGCGGGCACCGCCGCCGCCGGCGTCTGCCTCGCCGTCGGCGGCGCGTCCGCCGGCACGGTATCCGGATCGCTCTACCGCGACCCGAGTTCGGCCGTTGTCCGCTGGGTCGCCGCCAATCCCGGCGACTCGCGTGCCGCCGTCATCCGGGACAAGATCGCGAGTCAGCCGCAGGCCCGCTGGTTCGCCAACTTCAACCCGTCGACCGTGCAGTCCGAGGTCTCCGGGTTCGTCGGTGCCGCCAACGCGGCGCAGCAGATCCCGGTGCTTTCGGTGTACGAGATCACCAACCGGGACTGCGGCGGGGCCAGCGCAGGTGGGGCGCCGGACCTCAACCAGTACCAGACGTGGGTGTCCAACTTCGCCAGAGGACTCGGCAACCAGACCGTCATCATCATCCTGGAAACCGACTCGCTCGCCCTGCAGACGTGCCTGAGCGGCGGCGAGATCAGCGCGCGTAACCAGGCGCTCACGACGGCCACCCAGACCATCAAGTCGGCCAACCCCAACGCCAAGGCGTACCTCGACGGCGGCCACTCCACCTGGAACAGCGCGGGCGAACAGGCCAACCGGCTCCGGGCGGCCGGCGTGCAGTACGCCGACGGCTTCTTCACCAACGTCTCGAACTTCAACTCCACCTCCGGCGAGGCGAACTTCGGCCGGGCGGTCATCTCCGCCCTCGCCGGCATGGGCATCCCCGGCAAGCGCCAGGTCATCGACACCAGCCGCAACGGGGGTGCCAGCGGGGACTGGTGCGCCGACGACAACTCCGACCGGCGCATCGGGATGTACCCGACGACCAACACCGGCGACGGCAACATCGACGCGTACCTCTGGGTGAAGCCGCCGGGGGAGGCGGACGGCTGCCGGTACACGGCCGGTTCGTTCCAGCCCGACCTGGCCTACAGCCTGGCCAACGGTGCGCCCAACCCACCCACCACCGCGCCGCCGACGACCACGCCGCCGACCACCGCTCCCCCGACCACGACCCCGCCGACCACCGCTCCCCCGACCACGACCCCGCCGACGACCGCGCCGCCCACCACGGCTCCCCCCACCACCACGCCGCCGACCGGTAACGGCTGCTCCGCGTCGGTGGCGGTCAACCAGTGGTCCGGCGGCTTCACCGCAAGCGTGACGGTCACCGCCGGCTCTGCGGACATCAACGGCTGGACCGTGACCATCACGCTGCCCGGCGGCGCCGCGGTCACCGGCGCTTGGAACGCCCAGGCCAGCGGCAGCAGCGGAACCGTCCGGTTCACCAACGTGGGCTACAACGGACACGTCGGCGCCCATCAGTCGACCAACTTCGGCTTCCAGGGCACCGGCACCGGCCCGGGCGCGACGGCCACCTGCGCGGCCGGCTGACCCCACCCGATCCCGCGGCCCGGCGCGGAGGACCCCTCTCCGCGCCGGGCCCGTCCCCGTCCGGCGGTACGGGCCGGACCGGCCGGCGCCGGAATGACGGGTGAGCGAACGTCACCGTATGCGCGGTGACCGCCTCGCCGTATACCCGTGGCGAATGTCCTCGAAAAAAATTTGGGCGTGCTTGTCGATTGGGGGTGGTCCTCTTCGTCGTCCTGGTGAGAGCCCGGTACCGAGCCGGTCCATACACCCCCTGGAGGGCACGATGACCACCACTGTGACCACGACCCGCGCCACCACTTCGACCTTCGGTGTGATGATCCGGTCCGGTGTCGTCGCCACGGTTGCCGCGAGCGCCGCCACCATGGCCGTCGCCGCCGCCGGCCACACGGCAGGGGTCAGCCTCGAGGTGGGCGGTGCCCCGATCCCGGTGGCGGGGTTCGGCGTGCTGACCGCTGCTTTTTCGCTGCTGGGCGTCGTCATCGCCGCGCTGCTGTTCCGTTTCGCCCGGCGTCCGCGGCGGGCGTTCGTCCGCACGACGGTGGTGCTGACGGTTCTGTCGCTGGTGCCGGACGTGATCGCCGATGCCGGGGCGGCCACCAAGGTGCTGCTGATGCTCACCCACCTGGTCGCGGCCGCGATCGTGATCCCCGCTGTCGCGCGCCGCCTCGCCGCCTGACCAGCCCACCCAGCACGCCTGAGTCCACCGTCGGGGCGCGTTGGCATGCAGGTCCAGCTTCTCAGTGGGAGTGGCTGACAAGAGCGGAGCGTGGCTCTTCGAGGGCGGCCGGCTGGTCCGCCCGCGAAGAGCCACGCGATGTGTGGTGATGGTTAGTGGTGGCGGCACAGCAGGAGACGCAGGGCGGCCGCAGCTCGGGCATGGACAACGCTGTTGCCGAGGACACGCAGCGCGCCGGTACGGGAGAGATCGAGTACCGGGTCGGTGACCCACCGGTCGGGCCCCATGAGCCATCGCGGGGCGGGGCGAGGCGATAGGACCTGCCCCACTCCCCCGGGCACGAGCGCTCACCAGTCAAGTCGCTCTTCGTGCACAAGTCGCCCGACGTCTCGCCGGCTGCCCTTCCGATCACAGCCTGTCGGAATACCGGGCACGCTAATCACCCTCGGTTATCGGGCCGGATTGTCACTTCCCGCACCAAGCTTCAGACGCGATCGACGCTGCGGCATGGCGATTATCGCCTCATAGGGTTTCCCAAGAGATCTACTGTTGTGGATTAACGGGAGGACCACGTGATCGACGGAAGTCAACGACGACGCATCCGACGTCTGGCGGCACTGGGAGTCGGCGTGCTCCTGGCCAGCCTGCTCACGCCCGCTCACACCGCCCAGGCACAACCGGACCCGGCGCCCGCAACCGGCAAGGCGAGCTTCAGCAAGCCGGCCGCCTTCGACGTCACCGCGCCCCTGCGCGACGTCGCCCGCACCTCCCGGCGCTCGCTGGCGCCGACGCCGCCGCAGTTGCCCGAGGAGCGCGGCCCCCGGCTGAGCGACCGCGGCCACTCCCCGGACGGGGCGGTCCAGGCCAAGAAGCCGCCGAGGACGATCGGCGGTACCACCGCGAACTTCGAAGGCCTGAGCAACCAGGACAACTTCAACGTCCTCGGCGGCCGGGTCAACCCGCCCGATCCGGTCGGTGACGTCGGACCGAATCACTACGTCGAGATGGTCAACCTCGTCTTCGGCGTCTACTCCAAGACCGGCCGCCTGCTGCTCGGCCCCCTCGCGGTCGGGGACCTGTGGGCGGGCTTCCCGGTTGACGAGTGCACCGAGAACTCCGGCGACCCGGTCGTTCTCTACGACCAGCGGGCCGACCGGTGGATTCTCACCCAGTTCACCACCCGCGGCTCGGACTACCCGGACGAGCCGGCCAACCTGTTCTACAACTGCATCGCCGTCTCCACCACCGGCGACCCGACCGGCTCCTACTACCGCTATGCCTTCAGCACCGGCTACAACTTCCCCGACTATCCCAAGTACGGGGTCTGGGGCGATTCCTACCTGATCACCACCCGCGAGTTCGGCACGATCGACGCGTCCATCTACGGCATCGGCGTCTACGGCCTTGAGCGGAGCCGAATGATCGCCGGCGACCCGAATGCCCGCGCGGTGAGCTTCCTGCTCCAGGAGGGCAAGGTTCCGCTCAACCTCATCGGCGACGGCCTGCTCCCCGCCGACGTCGACGGGCCCAAGGCACCGCCGGCCGGTTCCCCCGCGCCGATCGTCGGCACCCAGGACGACGGCGCCGGCTACGGCGCGACCTTCGACGCCGTCAACGTCTGGGAGTTCAAGGTCACCTGGAACGCCGCTCCCACCGCGTCCATCGGGCTCAAGACCCAACTCCCCACTGCCGGGTTCGACTCGGTCTTCCCCTGCCAGCCGACCGCTCGTGACTGCCTGCCCCAGCCCGGCATCACCAACCGCGACCAGTACCTCGACGTGCTCTCCTACCGGCAGCGGCCCACCTGGCGGCTGGCCTACCGCACATTCGGCTCGTACGAGTCCATGGTCACCAACCAGTCCGTCGAGGCGCTGCCCGGCCAAGCCGGCATGCGCTGGTGGGAACTACGCCGCGACAAGCGCGGCAACTACACCATCCGCCAGGAAGGCACCTTCGCCCCCAACGACACCGTCAACCGCTGGATGGGCAGCATCGCCCAGGACCGGAAGGGCAACTTCGCCCTCGGCTACAGCGTGGTCAACGGCACCGACGTCTACCCCGGCATCCGCTACACCGGCCGCCTGGCCGGCGACCGGCGCGGCCAGTTCACCCTCGGCGAGGGGACCATCGTGAACGGCACCGCCGCGCAGACCAGCCTCAACTCCCGCTGGGGCGACTACAGCTCCATGAACATCGACCCCGTCGACGACTGCACCTTCTGGTACGTCAACGAGTACTACACCCAGGCCGGCGCAGCCCAGGCACCCAACGGCAACGGCTGGCAGACCCGCATCGCCAGCTTCCGCCTACCCCACTGCTGACCGGCACCATCCGGGCGGGCGGCCACCCAGCCGCCCGCCCGGTCGGGCCAACTGGCCCGATCGGCGAGGCAACGTCGGATCGCTGGATGAACGGGCTCGAGGTCGTGGCGG
Organism: Micromonospora sp. MH33; assembly: GCF_003013775.1. NCBI lineage: Bacteria > Bacillati > Actinomycetota > Actinomycetes > Micromonosporales > Micromonosporaceae > Micromonospora > Micromonospora sp. MH33. The sequence goes on along the minus strand of NZ_MUYZ01000028.1, from coordinate 23,044 downwards.
TCTACGGTCAGCGGATGGGGTTCTCGATCAAGTTGGCGCCGGGCGTGCGTATCCGGGCCTCCTCCCGAGGGATCCGCACCAGCGTCGGGCCGCGCGCCGCCCGGATCCACGTCGGTGGCGGCCGTACCGGCTTCTCCAGCGGCGTCGGACCGGTCGGCTTCTACAGCTCCCTCTCTCGGCCCCTGACTTGCGAAGATTCACTCCGCACCTACGGCTGATCGGTGGAGGCCACGGTCCGGGGCGGCATCGGCCGCCCCGGACTCGCGGTTCAGGCGATCCGGTATGCCCGTTGGATTGTCTCCGTCACCGTGTTGCCGGCGGTGTCGGTGGCCGTCAGGCGCAGCGACACGAAACCGGGCCGTCGCGGATGGGTGATGCGGGCGACGCCGTGAGAGACCGGCAACGCGGTCCACGTCCGGCCGTCGTCGAAGGACGCGGCGACACCGAGCGTGCAGCCCGGCGCCGCGGCTGAGCCGGCCTGCTGGTCCAACCTCACGGGGATGGTCATGGTCCTGCCTGCCCGGGCCGTGTTGGTGCCGTCGAGCGCGGGCGTCGGCCGGGCCGTCGTCAGGGGCAGTCGCTCCGGCGTCGACGTGTGCGCCGAGGTGAAGGTCCAGGCCACCGAGACCGACGTCGACAGGGTGTCCGGGGCGCCACGGGTGACGGTGGCTTCCAGGCGGTAGGCGGCTTTGTCGGCGGGCACCGGGAAGTCCGCGTACGGGCCGTCGGCAGTGGCGAGCTCACTGCCGTTGCTGGACAGCCGGAAGCGGACCTGCAGGAAGGGATTGACAGCCGGGCGACGGGCGACGGGCGACGGTCAGGGATCGACCAATGCCGCCACTGTGTGAGCTTTCATCCGATGGTGCCCGAAGTTGGCCCGCCATACGCTTCCGAAGTGAGTCGTGATCTTGTGAGCCCCGTCGTCGTCGGCCGTCGGCGCGAACTCGGCCGGCTGCGTGCCCTCCTCGACCAGGTCATCACTGGCACGCCCGCCGTCGCGCTGATCGCTGGGGAGGCCGGAGTGGGCAAGTCCCGGTTAACCCAGGAGCTTGCCGCAGGCGCCGCCGGCCGCGGGGTACGGGTGCTCAGCGGCGGGTGCGTGGAGCTCGGCGGCGAGGGTATCCCTCTGGCACCGCTGGTGGACGTGCTGCGCGCCTTGGCCCGTTCGACCCCGGCGGACGAGTTGGATCGGCTGCTGGGTCCGGCCCGTCGCGAGTTCGCCCGCCTCCTGCCGGAGCTGGACCCGGCTGGGACGGTCGGTGCGAGGCAGGACGGGTCGGCGGCGCAACTGTTCGAGCACGTGCTGGGGCTGATCACCCGGCTCGCGGCGCAGCGTCCGCTGCTCCTGGTCGTCGAGGACCTGCACTGGGCCGACCGGTCGACCCGCGATCTGGTGGCGTTCCTGGTCCAGACGCTGCGTGAGCTGGGGGTACTTCTGCTGCTCACGTACCGCTCCGACGAGCTGCACCGACGGCACCCGCTACGCCCGCTGGTGACCGGCTGGGAGCGGGTGCGCAGCGTGGAGCGCATCGAGGTGGGCCGGTTCAGCCGGGAGGAGGTGGCCGCGCAGTTGCAGGCCATCCGTAGGACGGCGCCCGGCGCGCACTTTGCCGCCGTGGTGTTCGAGCGTTCGCAGGGCAATGCGTTCCTGGTGGAGGAGATTCTCGCTGCCGTCGATGGTGGGGCGGACCCGGGCGACCTGCCGCCCTCGCTGCGCGATGTGTTGCTGGCGCGTACTGAGCGGGTGTCGGAGGCTGCTCAGCGGGTGTTGCGCGCGGCCGCGGCGGCCAGCCCTCGGGTGGAGGACCGCCTACTAGAAGTGGTCGTGGGCATGCCGGAGGCGCAGCTGTATCCGGCGCTGCGTGAGACGGTCGAGCACCACCTGCTCGTGGTGGACCACAGCGGCCGCGGCTACGCGTTCCGGCACGAGTTGACCCGCGATGCCGTGTACGAGGACATGCTGCCCGGCGAACGGGTACGCCTGCACGCGGCGTACGGCGCAGCGTTGGAATCCGATCCGACTCTGTTGGGCGACGACACCGGCGTGGCGGCGACGTTGGCGCACCACTGGTATGCCGCGCTGGATCTGCCGCGGGCGCTGTCTGCGTCGGTGCAGGCGGGGCGGCAGGCGGCCGCGGGGTACGCCTCGGCCGAGGCGCTGCACCACCTGGAACGGGCGCTGCAGCTCTGGACCCGGGTGTCCGACGCCGCCGAACGCGCCGGCGTGGACTGGGTCGGACTCAACGTACTGGCGGCCGAGGCGGCTTGGGCCGCCGGCGAAATCAACCGCGGCCTGTCGATCGTGGATCAGGTGCTGGCCGATCCTGAATCCGTCACCGATCCGGTCCGTCAGGCGCATGTGGTGGAACGGCGAGCGTACATGCTGCGGGCGCTGGGACGCGACGAGGAAGCCGGCGGGCAACTACGCGAAGCCTTGGCCTTGCTACCTGCCCAGCCCCTGACCACCACACACGCCGCGGTGTTGGCGTCGCTGGCCAACTCGCTCATGCGCATCGACGAACTGGAGCAGGGGGTGGAGGTCGCGCGTAGCGCGGTGGAGGCAGCCGCGGCGGTCGGCGCGACCGCGCAGCAGGCCGACGCGCTCATCACTCTCGGCCACACCTGCGGGTACCTGGGCGACGCGCCGTCCGGGCTCACCGCGCTTCATGATGGGCTTGCCCTGGCCGAACGCGAGGGACTGTCCGGGGTGGCGCTGCGCGGTTACATCAACCTCTCCGACCTGTTGGAGATGCTCGGCCGGCACGCTGAGGCCGCCGACGCCGCCCGCGCCGGAGTCGAGCTGGCCGCTCGGCTCGGTCACACCCGTTCGTTGGGGGCGATGCTGGTCGGCAATCTCGCCGAGTCGCTGATGCGGCTGGGCCGCTGGCGCGAAGCTCTGGATCTGGTCACCGAGTCGCTCGCCGACGACCCGAGCGGAGTCTTCGCCAGCACCCTGCTGCTGCAGCGCGGAGAGCTTCAGGGGTGGCAGGGCGCTGCGCAGGCGGCCGAGTCCGACCTGCGGGAAGCCCGCCACCAGTTCGGTGGCGGCACGGACGCGCAGTTCACGGCACCGATGACGTTCATCGAGGCCGAGCTGGCCCGGGCCGCCGGAGACCTCGCGGCGGCCCGGCAGCACGTGCGCGCGGCACTCGACCGGCCCATCGTCGGCCAAGGAGTGCGCTACGCCTGGCCGTTGATCTGGCTCGGCATGCGGATCGAGGCCGACGCCGCAGCGGGCGAGCCATCTAATACGGACATTCGTCAGCGTCACGACGCGCTCCAGGCCCTCGCCGTGGCGATCCCGAGGAATGCCACACCCGCGCAGGCGTACTACGCGCTCACTACCGCTGAGGCGGCACGACTCAACGGTAGCGGTGAGGTTGCCGCATGGCAGGCCGCCGTGACCGCCTGCCGCGCCGCCGACGAGGCATTCCCCTTGTGCTACAGCCTGTTCCGCCTCGCCGAGGCCCAGTGCGGCACCACTCCGTCGGACACGAGCGCGGCCGGGGCTACGGCCCAGGAGTGCCTACGTCTCGCCGACGATCTGGCCGCCACCACCTCCCACGACGTACGAGCGCTGGCTCGCCGGGCCCGCCTACGCCTCGAACAATCGTCGTCCGCCACCACCGGTGAATCCCAATCACAGCGACAGATCGGGTTCCGGCTCACCGACCGCGAGCGCGAGGTGCTCGCACTGGTCGCCGAAGGATGCTCCAACGGGCAGATCGCCACCGCGCTGTTCATCAGCCCGAAGACCGCGAGTGTGCACGTTTCCAACATCCTGGCCAAGCTCGACGCCGCCAGTCGTACCGAGGCGGCCGTCCTCGCTCACCGCCTCGGCTTACTCACGACGTAGCCTTCCACACCGGTTGGTCTCGAGGTATAGCGGATATCAGGTCAGGCGGCGGTTGAACTCGTGGTCACAGGCGGCTGATGTCCCAGGCCTGGTTGTCGCCCCCGTGCGCCGGCCAGACGATGATCGACGCTCCGGCGTTCTTGCTGCCCTGATTCACGTCGAGCACGAGCCCCGACATCGGATTGACGATCCGCGTGTGCGAGACAACTTGGAAGTCGGCCCAGTCCCACTGGTAGAACACCTCAAGGCGCCACTGCTGATGATCTGAGCCGTTGCAGGTCCACTGGTACACTGGGTAGCCCGCGATTCCGCCGGTCTCCATGCAGAGGCCGCTGTTCACGTTCTTGATCGCGCCGGTGGCGCGGTCGAAGCTGCCATCGGCGTTGATCGGAAGCATCCACTGCTGGTTCGGCCCCAAGCTGGCGTACCACTGGTTTCCGGCGTTGGCGGTCCACTGGATGATCTTCGTGCCGGGGGTTCGTGACCCTCCGGTCACATCCATGTACATCTGACTGTTGTTGACGCTCCGCAGCCCCTGCGGGTAGTTTTCGGCCGCCCACGCGGCCGACCCGGTCGCGGCCACCGCGGCCGGAGCCACAGTCACCGCCAGCGCCATCGTCAACGCCACCTTCTTGAACATCTCTGGCTCCTTCGGGCTCGTTTCCGGCATCACCGCCGGGCCTGAGGAAAAGCTATGGCTAAGCCCGGTCGCGGTTCATCGGGTAAGCGCCATATATCCCGCCCGCATACCGCCTTAGGCGCTCGTCGCAGGCGTCTTAGGTGGGTCGCGTAGAGGGTGATTTAGAGTCTTCGTGATGGCTGGCGTCTCGCGGCTTCGGTCAGCGGGCTGTCGGTCCATAGTCGCCATGCCGCGTCAGCGTCGCAGGGCCCCTCCGTTACCGCCCCGGCGAGCCAAATCACCCCGGAGGCGGTGAACCCGATGGCCTGGCGGGTGTAGAGGGCTCGTTTCGCCTCGTGCTCCCGCAGCAGCTCTGACACTTGCCGGCTGTGGACCACGTGCTCGGGTCGGCCTCGCCGCCCGCTCGGTACGTGGCCCCCAGCCGGCATGGCTTCAGTCCCGGTGTTCCTCGGCGGCGCTGTCACCCTCGCCTGATGGGTCTGCCCGCCCTGAAACTCCAGGGCGCCGTTCACGCTTCTCTGCGGACGTCGTGATTACCACGTGCAGGTTGCGAGGGCCGTGGACGCCCTCAACCCGGTTGAGTTCGATGTCGCTGGTGGCGGAGGGCCCGCTGATCCAGGTCAAAGGCCGGTGCGGAGCCAATCGGGCGAGGGCGCTGGGCACGTCGGCGACGATCTGCTCGGTCCGCAGCACGCAGACGTGCACGTCGGGCAGCAGGGTGATGATCCGACGGCCCTGGTCCGGGTGGGCGTCGAGCACGATGGTGCCGGTTTCGGCGACAGCCACGGCCGCCGCCGTGACCACCCCATCGACGGCGGCGATCTGCGCCGCGGTGAGGCTCTCGTCGACCACCGTGGCGACGGTGTCGGGCAGCCAGTGGCGGGGAAGCCCGGGCGGGATCACGACGCGTCCGCCGCCGAGGATCCCGTCGACGACCTGCGCGACCTCATCGTCGGCGCAGCGGTGGACGGTGGCCCGGTAGTCGGTGAGCCGGTGGGCCAGCAGGTCGAGGTCGGCGGCGGCGGAGCCGGCGGGCCGGTACTCGCGGGCGACGTCGACTGCTGTCGCCGGGGCTTGGCCGAGGGCGGCGCGGATCCGGCTGAGGACGAGCTCCCGTGCGTTCACCGCTCGGCCCACCATCGGCGGAAGGTTTGCGGGGGCGCGGCGGGCAGGTCCCGGCTGGCGGTCCAGCCGTTCAACGGTGGTGGCAGGGCGGGGCCGGCGATCCTGCCCAGGTGTGCGGCGCGTTGCGCGGCCGCGTACAGCGCGGGGTGGTCCATGGTGTACGCGGCGGCGGCCATCGCGATGGCTTCGCTGCGGGGGTGTGGGGCTTGGGCGCGCAGGTGGACCAGCAGCTCCGGAATGTCGATCATGACCGGGCAGGCGTCGTAGCAGGCGCCGCAGAGCGACGACGCGTACGGCAGGGACGGGTTGTCGGCGACCCCGGTCAGTTGCGGGGACAGCACCGCCCCGATCGGTCCCGGATAGACCGAGCCGTAGGCGTGCCCGCCGGTGCGTTCGTAGACCGGGCAGACGTTGAGGCAGGCGGAGCAGCGGATGCAGTGCAGCGCCTGCCGGCCGACCGGGTCGGCGAGCACCGCGCTGCGCCCGTTGTCCAGCAGCACAAGGTGCACCTGCTGCGGCCCGTCGCCGGGGGTGACCCCGGTCCACATCGACGTGTACGGGTTCATCCGCTCCCCGGTGGAGGCCCGGGGCAGCAGTTGCAGGAAGACTCCGAGGTCGGCCCAGGTGGGCACGACCTTCTCGATGCCCATCACGGTGATCAACGTTTCCGGCAGGGTCAGGCACATGCGCCCGTTGCCCTCCGATTCGACGACCGCGAGGGTGCCGGTCTCGGCGACGGCGAAGTTCGCCCCGGACACGGCCACCTTCGTGCTGAGGAAGGTCTGACGCAGGTGTTGACGCGCGGCGGCGGCCAGTACCGCCGGTTCGTCGGTGAGATCGGGGTCGACGTCGGGCATCTCCCGCCGGAAGATCTCCCGGATCTCGGCCCGGTTGCGGTGGATCGCCGGCACCAGGATGTGGCTGGGGCGGTCCCGGCCGAGCTGCACGATCAACTCCGCGAGGTCCGTCTCCACCGGTTCGATCCCGGCCGCCTCAAGGGCCTCGTTGAGCCCGATCTCCTGGGTGGCCATCGACTTGACCTTCATCACCCGGTCGGCGCCGGTGGCCCGGACCAGGTCGGTGACGATCCGGTTCGCCTCCACCGCGTCGGCCGCCCAGTGGACCGTGCCGCCCGCCGCGGTGACCGCCGCCTCCAGCTGCTCCAGCAGCTCCGGAAGCCGGGCCATGGTATCGGCCTTGATCGCCGAGCCGGCGGCCCGCAACTGTTGCCAGTCCGGCACCTCGGCGATGACCGCACCGGACTTGGCGCGGATCGTGGTCGTGGCGTGCCGCAGGTTGCGGCGCAGTTGCGGGTCGGCGAGGCCACGGCGCGCGGCGGCTGGGAACGGCTCGTCCCCGCGCAGGTGGCCCACCCCTCGTGGGGCCGTCGTCGGCATGCCCAGGAACGTCCGCGTCACGACCGCACCTCCCACTGGTCCCGCTCCCCCGCCCCGTCCTCATCCTCGGTGCTGGCCAGGATCTCTGCCAGGTGCATGGTGCGCACCCCGGCCCGCAGCCGTGACAGCCCGCCACCGATGTGCATCAGGCACGACGCGTCCCCCGCCGTGCACACGTCCGCCCGAGTCGAGAGCACGTGGCGCATCTTGTCCGCCAACATCGCGGTCGACGTGTCCGCATTCTTCACCGCGAACGTGCCGCCGAAGCCGCAGCATTGCTCCGCCTCCGGCAACTCCACCAGATCCAGCCCCCGCACCTCGCGCAGCAGCCGCAGCGGTTTGTCCCCGACACGGAGCATGCGCAGCGAATGACACGTCGGGTGGTACGTCACCCGGTGCGGGAAGTAGGCGCCCACATCGGTCACGCCGAGCACGTCCACCAGCAGCTCGGACAGCTCGTACGTGCGCCGGCCCACCTCCTCGGCCCGGCTGGCCAGCCGTTCGTCCCCGGCCCGGCGGGCCACCATCGCGTGCTGGTGCCGCACCGACCCGACGCATGAGCCGGACGGGGCCACCACCACGTCGTACGGGGCGAAGACGCGCACGTGCCGGCGGACCAGCCGCACCGCCTCGTCCGGGTAGCCGGTGTTCACGTGCATCTGCCCGCAGCAGGTCTGGTCGGCGGGGAACACCACCTCGTGGCCGAGCCGCTCCAACAGCCGGACGGTCGCCTTCGCCGCCTCGGGAAAGAGCGTGTCGGCAAGGCAGGTGACGAACAGCGCGACACGCATCTTCAACCACCCGTCCGGTCCTCGGCGGCCCGCCAGGCCGCCTCGTCACCGCGCGGCTCGTACCTCACGATGTGCTCAGTCTCGCGCAGAACGGTCCGCAGGGCAGCCAGGTCACCGTTGATCACACCGGCGGCGCGGGCCTGTACCAGGATGTTGCCCAGCGCGGTGGCCTCGATGGGACCGGCGAGCACCGGCAGTCCGCAGGCGTCGGCGGTGAGCTGGCACAGCAGTTCGTTGCGGGCGCCGCCGCCGACGATGTGCACGGCGTCGACGTGCCGGCCGGAGAGCTGCTGGGCCTGTCGGACGGCACGCCGGTGCGCCAGCGCGAGGCTGTCCATGATGCAGCGGACGGTGGCCGCCGGGTGTGCGGGCACCGGCTCGCCGGCTCGCCGGCAGGCGTCGGCGATACGCGTGGGCATGTCGCCGGGCGGCAGGAACGCCGTGTCGTCCGGGTCCACGACGGAGCGGAAGGCCGGTTCACGGGCCGCCTGCCGCAGCAGGTCGGTCAGGTCGCCGGCGCCCCAGGCGCGCAGCGATTCCTGCAACAGCCACAGGCCCATCACGTTGCGCAGGTAGCGGAACGTGCCGTCGACGCCGGACTCGTTGGTGAAGTTGGCCCGGCGGCTCGCCTCGCTGAGGACCGGGGCGTCGAGTTCAACGCCGACGAGAGACCAGGTTCCGCACGAGATGTAGGCGAAGTGGTGCCCCGCCGCCGGCACGCCCACCACCGCCGATGCAGTGTCGTGCGAGCCGACGGCCACCACCTGCGGCGAGCCCGGCAGGGCCAGGTCGGGCCGGACCGGGCCGATCCGGGTGCCCGGCTCGCGCAGCGGCGGGAAAAGCTCGCTGCGGATGCCCGCGTCGGCCATCAGGCCGGTGGCCCAGGCCCGCCGCCGCAGGTCGTACAGCTGGGTCGTCGAGGCGTTGGTGAGCTCGGCGCCGAGCTGGCCGGTGAGCCAGTACGCGATGAGGTCCGGGATGAGCAGCAGCCGGTGGGCGATGTCCAGCTGCGGCGTGCCGGCGGCCGCGACGAGCTGGTAGAGCGTGTTGAACGGCAGCTGCTGCAGGCCTGTGGTCGTGTAGAGCCGCTCCTCGCCCAGCTGTTTGGCGACCCGCTCGGCGACCCCGTCGGTGCGGCCGTCCCGGTAGTGCACCGGGTTGCCGAGCAGCGCGCCGGAGGCGTCGACCAGCCCGTAGTCGACGGCCCATGAGTCGATGCCGATGCTGGCCACGGGTCCGGCGGCGCGCAGACCGTCGAGCACGCCCCGCCACAGGCGCAGGATGTCCCAGTGCAGGATGTCCCCGGCGCGTACCGGCTCGTTGGTGAACCGGTGCGCCTCCGTCAGGTCCAGCTTCCCGGCGCCGACGCGTCCGACCATGACTCGGCCGCTGGAGGCGCCCAGGTCGACGGCGGCAAGGGTAACGACGGCGTTCACAGCATCCCTCGTCGGACCGCCCACACCACGGCCTGGATCGGCGCGTTCACGCCGAGCCGGTCGCAGACGGCCCGGATCCGCCGGCGCACGGTCCGTTCGGAGAGCCCGAGCTGCCGCGCCACCGTCTCGAGCGGTAGCCCCGCCGCCAGCAGCCGCAGCAGCCGCAGGTCCTCCTCGTCGAGCACCGGTTTCCCCACCATCACGGTCGTTCCCACCTCGCACCGGCCGGCTCAGCGGAGGAAGGCCGCGGCGACGCCGGCGTCCACCGGGACGTGCAGCCCCGTCGTGTGGGACAGGTCCCCGGCGGTGAGCACGAAGACGGCGTTGGCGACGTGCTCGGGTAGCACCTCCCGCTTGAGCAGGGTGCGCTGGGCGTAGAACTCCCCCAGCTTGTCCTCCGGAACTCCGTAGACGGCGGCGCGCTGAGCACCCCAGCCACCGGCGAAGATGCCGGAGCCGCGCACCACTCCGTCGGGGTTGACGCCGTTGACGCGGATGCCGTGGCCGCCCAGCTCGGCGGCGAGGAGACGGACCTGGTGCGCCTGGTCGGCCTTGGCCGCTCCGTAGGCGACGTTGTTCGGGCCGGCGAACAGGGAGTTCTTGCTGGAGATGTAGACGATGTCGCCGCCCATCCCCTGCTCGATGAGGACCCGCGCGGTCTCGCGTGAGACCAGGAAGGAGCCCTTGGCCATCACGTCGTGCTGCACGTCCCAATCCGCCTCGGTGGTGTCCAGCAGCGACTTGGACAGCGACAGGCCGGCGTTGTTGACCACCAGGTCCAGGCCGCCGAAGGCGAGGACCGCCGCGCGGACCGCCGCGGCCACCGCGGCGGTGTCGGTCACGTCCAGCGGTACGGCCACCGCGACGTCCGGGCCGTCCAGCTCCCCGGCGACCCGTTCGGCGGCGGCGGTGTCCCGGTCGGTGACGACGACGCAGGCGCCCTCGGCGGCCAACCGGTGGGCGATGGCCCGGCCGATGCCGGAGCCGGCGCCGGTGACCAGGGCGATCCGGGTGGCCAGCGGCTTCGGCTTGGGCATCCGGGCGAGCTTGGCCTCTTCGAGGGCCCAGTATTCGATGCGGAACTTCTCGGCCTCGTCGATCGGGGCGTACCGCGACACCGCCTCGGCGCCGCGCATGACGTTGATCGCGTTGACGTAGAACTCGCCGGCCACCCGGGCGGTCTGCTTGTTGGCCCCGAAGCTGAACATGCCCACGCCGGGCACGAGCACGATGGCCGGGTCGGCACCGCGCATCGGCGGGCTGTCGCCGGTGGCGTGGCGCTCGTAGTAGGCACGGTAGTCGTCCCGGTAGGCGGCGTGCAGTTCGCGGAGCCGCACGACGGTGTCCGCGAGCGGGGCGGTGGGTGGCAGGTCGAGAACCATCGGGCGGACCTTGGTCCGCAGGAAGTGGTCCGGGCACGAGGTGCCGAGCGCGGCAAGGGCGGGGTGCCGTTCGCGGGCGACGAAGTCGAGCACCACATCGCTGTCGGTGAAGTGCCCGACCTGCGGCCGGTCGGTCGACGCGAGTCCCCGGATCACCGGCGCCAGCGCCGCCGCCCGGGCGCGCCGCTCGTCGGGCGGCAGCGGCTCGTAGCCGGTGACCACCGGGCCGAACGGCTCGCGTCGGCCATGCTCGTGGAGGAACGCCTGGGCGGTGCCGATGATCTCCCGCGAGTTGCGCTCGCACTCGTCGCTGGTCGCGCCCCATGCGGTGATGCCGTGCCCGCCGAGGATGACGCCGATCGCCTGGGGGTTGGCCTTCGCGACGGCGGCGATGTCGAGGCCGAGCTGGAAACCGGGCCGCCGCCACGGCACCCAGAGCACCCGGTCGCCGAAGATCTCCTTGGTCAGCTCGGGCCCGTCGGCCGCGGTGGCGATGGCGATGCCGGCGTCGGGGTGCAGGTGGTCGACGTGGGCGGCATCGACCAGGCCGTGCATCGCGGTGTCGATCGACGGCGCCGCTCCGCCCCGGCCGTGCAGGCAGTAGTCAAAGGCGGCCACCATCTCGTCCTCGCGCTCGACGCCGGGATAGACGTCGACGAGGGCGCGCAGCCGGTCGAGCCGGAGCACGGCTAGGCCGGCCTCGGTGAGGGTGCCGAGGTCGCCGCCGGAGCCCTTGACCCAGAGCAGCTCGACGGGGCCGCCGGTCACCGGGTCGGTGGCCTCGCCCTTGGCCGAGGTGTTGCCGCCGGCGTAGTTGGTGGTGCTCGGGTCGGCGCCGAGCCGGTTGCTGCGGGCGATGAGCGCCTGAACCTCGGAATGCATCGTCCTCACATCTCCTGTGTGCGTTCTCAGTGGTGGTCAGGCGCCCCAGCCGGCCTGCTGGCCGCCGACGCGTTCGGCGCGGATCTTGTCGAAGTAGCCGGAGCGGGCGTACGCGGCCATGGGGTCCGGGTCCAAGCCCAGGTCGGCACGCAGCTCGGCGAGCAGCGGCCGCACGTCGGTGTGGTACGCGTCCATCAGCACCGCGTTGGCGCCGAGCACGTCACCGGCCTGCTGGGCGGCCGCGAGCGCCGCGGCGTCGACGAGCAGCGCCTTGGCGGTGGCCTCCTGCACGTTCAGCACCGAACGGATGATCGCCGGGATCTTCGGCTCGATGTTGTGGCACTGGTCGAGCATGAATGCGATCCCCGCCTCAGGGCGCAGGGCGTCACCGCGGACGATCTCGTACATGATGCGGAACAACTGGAACGGGTCCGCGGCGCCGACCATCAGGTCGTCGTCGGCGTAGAAGCGGGAGTTGAAGTCGAACGCGCCCAGCTTCCCGACCCGCAGCAGGAACGCCACGATGAACTCGATGTTGGTGCCCGGCGCATGGTGCCCGGTGTCGATGACGACCTGCGCCTTCGGGCCCAGCTCCAGGCAGTGTGCGTAGGCGGTGCCCCAGTCCGGCACGTCGGTGGTGTAGAAGGCCGGCTCGAAGAGCTTGTACTCCAGCAGCAGCCGCTGGTCGTCGCCGAGCCGGTCGTACGTCTCGCGCAGCGCGGCGGCGAGCCGGTCCTGCCGGGCGCGGATGTCGTCCTGGCCGGGATAGTTGGTGCCGTCGGAGAACCAGAGCTTGAGGTCGCGGGAGCCGGTGCGGTCCATGATGTCCACGCACTCGAGCAGGTGGTCGATCGCCTTGCGGCGTACCCCTGGGTCGGGGTTGGTGACGCTGCCCAGCATGTAGTCGTTGTCCTGGAACACGTTGGCGTTGATCGCGCCCAGGGTGACGCCCTGGTCGGTGGCGTATCGGGCCAGGTCGGCGTAGTCGTCGACCCGGTCCCACGGGATGTGCAGGGCCACCGTCGGCGCCACGCCGGTGAGCCGGTGCACCACCGCGGCGTCGGCGATCTTCTCGTACGGGTCGCGCGGCACGCCCTCCTGCGGGAAGACCTTGAACCGGGTGCCGGAGTTCGCGTACGCCCATGACGGGGTTTCGATGCGCTGGATGCGCAGGGCCTGCTTGACCCGATCCCGGGTCGGCGCGTCGGTCTGGGTCACTGTGGTTCTCCCGTCTGGGCGGCGAGCTGCGCCTCGAGGTTGAAGATCTCGTCCAGCGGCCGCATGGCGCGGTCGGCCGTGCCCTGGTCAAGGTCGAGGAAGAAGGACGCCATATCCGCCTGCCAGCGGTCGTTGACGTCGCGGGTCTGCATGGCGGCCCGGGCCGCGGCGAAGTCGTCGGTCACCAGGAACCCCACGAGCAGGCCGTCGTCGCGCAGGAACAGCGAATAGTGGCGCCAGCCGCACTCGGCGAGGGCGGTGAGCATCTCCGGCCAGACCCGCTCGTGCCGGGCGCGGTACTCGTGCAGGCGGGCCGGGTCGACCTGGAGGGTGAAGCAGATGCGGGGCATGGTTCTCCCGTCGGCGCCCCGGCCGGTGCCCGGGTGGAGCCGGGGCACCGGCCGGGCAGCGCGTCAGAACTTGAACTGGTCGATGTTGCTCTTGTCGAAGACGGTGGGCGGGCCGAGGACGACCACGCCGTCCTTGCCGACGGTGAACTCGCCCAGCTTGCCGGCCTTGAACTTGTCGCCCTCGGCGCCGGTGATCTGGCCGGAGGCGAGCGCCGCGCCCGCGTAGGCGGCGAGGTAGCCGAGGTCGGCGGGGTTCCACAGGGCGAACGCGTCGACCGTGCCGTCCTTGACGTACTCGCGCATCTGGTTCGGGGTGCCCAGGCCGGTCAGCTTGACCTTGCCCTTGTACTGCGACCCACTGAGGTAGCGGGCGGCGGCGGCGACGCCGACGGTGGTCGGGGAGATGATGCCCTTGAGGTTGGGGTAGGACTGCAGCAGGCCCTGGGTCTCCTGGAACGACTTCTGGTCGTCGTCGTTGCCGTACGCGACCGTGACCAGCTTGAGCTTGCTGTACTCGGGCTTCTTCAGCTCCTCCTTCATCAGCGCGATCCAGGCGTTCTGGTTGGTCGCGTTGGCGGTGGCGGACAGGATGGCGATCTCGCCCTCGCCACCGATCTGCTGGGAGATGAGCTTGACCTGGTTCTCGGCGATGCCTTCGGCGGTCACCTGGTTGACGAAGATCTGCCGGCACTCCGGCTTGGTGTCGGAGTCGAAGGTGACGATCTTGGCGCCGGCTGCCTTCGCCTGGTTCAGCGCCCCGCAGATCGCGTTCGGGTCGTTGGCGGAGGTCACGATGACGTCCATGCCCTGCTGGGACAGCGTGTTGATGTAGCTGACCTGGGACGAGGCGCTGGCCTCGGAGGGGCCGACCTCCTTGAACTCACCTTTGATCTCGGTGACCGCGTCCTTGCCGCCGTTGTCGCTGGTGGTGAAGTAGGGGTTGTTCACCTGCTTCGGCAGGAAGGCGATCTTGAGCCCCTCCTTGAGCTTGGCGTCCGGGTTGGCGGCGCCGCTGGCCTGCGCGCCGCCGCCGGTGTCGTTGCCGGAGTTCTCCCGGGTGGTGCCGCCGCAGGCGGTGGAGCCGAGCAGCAGCGCGGCGAGGGTGAGGGCGGTGGCGCCGGCACGGAGCCGTCGGTACGTGAACATCGATATCCTTTCGGGGGTGGTGGGGGAAGGTGCGCCGGTCACGACGCGCTGAGCTGCGTGCGTCGCCGGCGGCGGCGGTGCAGCCGGGCGCGGATGTCGGCGACGGCGTTGGGCAGTACCACGGAGAGGATCAGCAGGGTTCCGGTGACGATGGTCAGCGCGTTGGCGTCGACGTCGGCGAGCTGCAGCGCGTTGCGCAGCACCCCGAGGAGCAGGACGCCGGCGACCACGCCGAGCAGCCCGCCGCGGCCGCCGAAGATGGACACGCCGCCCAGCAGTACGGCGGTCACCACGGTCAGCTCCAGGCCGGTGGCGTTGTCGCCGCGGGCACTGGCGTAGCGCAGGGTCCAGAAGATCCCGACCAGGCCGCCGACCGCCCCGGAGACCACGAAGAGCCAGAACTTGGTCCGGGCCACGGACACGCCGGCGAACGTGGCGGCCTCGTCGTTGTTGCCCATGGCGTACAACGCCCGGCCGACGGGCGTGGCGTGCAGCACGACGCCGAAGACCAGCGCGAGCAGCAGCACCGGGACGACCGCGGCGGGGATCGACGTGCCGGGGATGGCCTGCACGGCGGCCGCGGTCCAGTTGGCCGGGAAGTCGGCCACCGCCTGGTCGCCGAGCACGACGAAGGACAGTCCCCGGTAGAGGGCGAGGGTGCCGATGGTGACCGCCAGCGACGGCAGGCCGAAGCCGGTGACGAACAGGCCGTTGACCGCGCCGAGCACCGCCCCGATCAGCACCACCAGGACGCAGATCAGCTCCCGGGACAGCCCGCTGGACAGCCACATCTGTCCCATCAGGGTGCTGCTCAGGCCGACCGTGCTGGCCACCGACAAGTCGATCTCGCCGGTGATGACGATCAGCGTCATGGGCAGCGCGAGCAGGGCAAGCGGCACCAGGTCGAGCAGCAGGAACTGGACGTTGCGGCCGGTGGCGAAGTTCTGCACCGACAGGCTGGCCAGCAGCACCGCCACCAGGACGGCCACGATCGCCGCGTCCCAGGTGCCGAGCGCGCCCCGCAGCCCGGCCAGGCGGCCCGACTCCCGCTCGGTGTCCGGCCCGGACGTCGGCGCGGCGTACAGGCTGTCATGCGCCATGAGCGCTTCTCCCTCGGAGCCGGGCTGCCATCCGGAGGGCCAGGAGCCGGTCCAGACCGATGGCGGCGAGGATGAGCGCGCCGACCACGGCCTGCTGCCAGAACGGGTCGATGCGCAGGACGGCCAGCGAGCTGCCGATCGTGGTGAGCAGGACGGCGCCGAGCGCCGCGCCGTACGCGCTGCCGCTGCCGCCGAAGATGGCCACCCCGCCGACCACGGCGGCGGCGACGACCTGGAGTTCGAGGCCGGAGCCGGCGGCCGCGTCGAGGGTGCCGAACCGGGCGGCGTAGAGCACCCCGGCGAGGCCGGCGAGCGCGCCGTTGGCGACGAAGACGGCGAACACGCGGCGGCCGACCGGGATGCCGGACAGCCGGGCCGCGGCCGGCTCGGAGCCGATGGCGTACAGCTCGCGACCGCTGCGGTAGGAGCGCAGGTAGAAGCCGACGGCGGCGACTACGACGAGCGCGACCAGGAAGAGCACCGGTACGCCGAGCACCGTCTGGTTACCCAGGCGCAGGAACGGCTTCGGCATGTCGGCAGCGTTGATCTGCCGACCGGCGGCCCAGTAGTAGTCAACGCCGCGGAACGCGTAGAGGGTGCCCAGGGTGATGACCAGCGCCGGCACCCTGGCCACCGCGATCAGGCCGCCGTTCACCAGCCCGCACAGCGCGCCCAGCGCGACCCCGAGCAGGAGGGCGATCGGCCAGGGCGTGCCGGGTGCGGCGAGGAAGAGCTCGCCGGTGGCGAAGGCGACCAGCCCGAGGATCGACCCCACGGACAGGTCGACGTTGCGGGTGACGATGACCAGGGTCTGGCCGACCGCGAGGATCACCAGGATCGCGCAGCCCAGCAGCAGGTCCTTGCTGCTCTGCGCGCTGAGGAAGCGGTCGTTGCGCAACGTGGTGACCAGGATCAGCGCGCCGAGCGCGAGCAGCAGGCTCAGCTCGCGGACGGCCAGCAGCCGCTCGGCGAGGCCGCGGCGGGGTCGGCCCGGACCGGGTGGCAGGTTGTCGGCGACCCGTTCGGGCGTGCCCGCGTCGATGAGGCTCATGCCGTTTCTCCCTGGCCGGTCGCGGCGAACATCACGGAGGTCTCGTCGGCCTCGGCCCGGGGCAGCTCGCGGACCACCCGTCCCTCGTTCATGACCAGCACCCGGTCGGCCATGCCGAGCACCTCGGGCAGCTCGCTGCTGATCATCAGGATGGCCAGGCCCTCGCCGGCCAGTTCGGACAGCAGCCGGTGGACCTCGGCCTTGGTGCCGACGTCGATGCCGCGGGTCGGTTCGTCGATGATCAGGATCCGTGGTTGGGTGGCCAGCCACTTGGCGAGGACGACCTTCTGCTGGTTGCCGCCGGAGAGGGTGGCCACCGGGGCGGCGAGGCGAGCGGTCTTGACCTGCAGCCGGCGGGTCCAGCGGCGGGCCTCGGCGCGCTCGGCGCCGCCGAGAAGCAGGCCGAGCCGGCTCAGCGCCCGGCGGCGGGCGAGCGTGGCGTTGCGTTCCACCGACAGCTCCATGACGAGGCCCTGCTGGCGGCGGTCCTCGGGGACGAGCGCCATGCCGGCGGCGATCGCCTTGCGCGGGTTGCCCGGCGGCAGGGCCCGGCCGGCGACCTGCACCTCGCCGGCGTCGTAGCGGTCGACGCCGAAGATCGCGCGGGCCACCTCGCTGCGTCCGGCGCCGACCAGCCCGGCCAGAGCGACGATCTCGCCGCCCCGGACGGAGAAGGACACGTCGGAGAACACGCCGGCGCGGCTGAGCCCGCGTACCTCCAGCAGGGTGTCGCGGAGCGGGGCGTCCTGCTTCGGGTAGAGCGAGGACACCTCGCGGCCGACCATGCGTCGCACGACCTCGTCGACGGTGAGGTCGACGGTCCTGTCGCTGGAGACCCAGGCGCCGTCGCGCAGCACGGTGATCCGCTGGCAGAGGTCGAAGACCTCGTCGAAGCGGTGCGAGATGAACAGTACTGCGGCGCCGCGCTCGCACAGCGACCGGGCGACCCCGAAGAGCCGTTCCACCTCGACGCCGGAGAGCGCGGCGGTGGGTTCGTCCATCACCAGGACCCGGGCGTCGAAGGAGAGCGCCTTGGCGATCTCGACGAGCTGCTGGTCGGCGATGGACAATCCGCGGGCCGGGCGGGCGGGGTCGATCCGAACGCCGAGGCGCGCGAACAGTCGCTCGGCGTCCCGGATCATCGCGCGACCGTCGATGCGGCGCAGGCCACGCAGGGGCTGCCGGCCCATGTAGATGTTCTCGGCGACCGACAGGTCCGGAAACAGCGTCGGTTCCTGGTAGATGACGGCGATCCCGGCCGCCCGGGCGTCGGCCGGGTCACGCAGCTCCAGCGGCCGGCCGTCGAGGGTCATCGTGCCGGTGTCCGGGGTGTGCGCTCCGGCCAGCACCTTCACCAGGGTGGACTTGCCAGCCCCGTTCTCGCCCACGAGGGCGTGGGCCTCACCGGGGTGCAGCGCCAGGTGCACCCCCTGCAGCGCGGCGACGGCCCCGAAGGACTTCGTCACGCCGTCCAGTTCCAGCAACGGAGCGCCGTCCGCGCCCGGTGCGCCGGGGCTCATCCGACCCCCTCCTGAATCGTTTCATCGGTTGTGCATGGACGGTAGGGCCAGCCATTCGTGAGCGTCAAGAGTTTCCCGCCGATTTCTTGCCTGTTGCCGGAGCGGGCGATTCGATCGGCCTTGCGGCCCCTCGCCAGTCGTCGGATCGGGGCACGCCGGGCACCGGTACCGGACTGGATGAAACGTTTTAGGCGCTATAGACTGCCCGTCGTCAGCCGGTCGGATCTGTTCGACCGGCCCCCGTCCGGCCGCGACCGCACCGCGGCCGCCGCCCGCCCGACAGCGGGCCGCGACCACCCAAACCGCACCGACCGTCGAGGAGCCCATGGCAGCGGCGAACATCAAGGAGGTCGCCCGGCACGCCGGCGTTTCCCTCGGCACGGTGAGCAACGTGCTCAACCGGCCCGACACGGTCGCCCCCGCCACGCGGCAGCGGGTGCTCGACGCCATCAGGGCACTCGGCTACGTCCGCAACGACTCCGCCCGCCAGCTGCGCGCCGGGCACAGCCGCACCGTCGCCATCGTGGTGCTGGACGTGGCCAACCCGTTCTTCACCGACGTGGTGCGCGGGGCCGAACAGGTGGTTGAGGAGGCCGGTGCCATGCTCGTCGTCTGCAACAGCGGCGAGGACAGCGGCCGGGAACTCCGGCACCTGGAACTGCTGGAGGAGCAACGGGTCCGCGGGGTGCTCATCACCCCGGTCGGGCACGGCCGCCAGGCGAACCTGGACAAGCTAGTCGACCGCGGCATCCCGGTGGTGCTCGTCGACCGGGGCTCGGGCCGGGCCAGCCTCTGCTCCGTGGCCGTGGACGACGTGCTCGGCGGTCGGCTGGCCATGGACCACCTGCTGGACCAGGGCCACCGCCGCATCGCGTTCCTCGGCGGCCCGTTCTCCATCGCCCAGGTCGCCGAACGGCACGCCGGGGCCGCCGCCGCCCTCGACGAACGCGGCAGCGGCGCCGATCTGCGGGTGGCCGCCACCACCAGCCTCACCGTCACCGCCGGGCGGCGCGCCGCGGAGGAACTGCTGACCCTGCCCGCCCGGCAGCGGCCCACCGCGGTCTTCTGCGCCAATGACCTGATCGCCCTCGGCGTGCTGCAGGAAGTCACCGCACGCGGCCTGCGGGTCCCCGCCGACCTGGCCATCGTCGGCTACGACGACATCGAGTTCGCCGGCGCGGCGGCGGTGCCGCTGTCGTCGGTGCGTCAACCGCGCGAGCAGCTCGGCCGCACCGCGGCCCAACTGCTGCTCGAGGAGGCCGCGTCCGGCGAGAAGCACCGGCACAGGCACGTCGTGTTCCAGCCGGAGCTGGTCGTACGCCGCTCCAGCGAGCAACCCCGACGCGTGCGGCGCTGACCACGCAGGTGGCCCGGCACGACGACGCCGGCCGCGCTCCCCCGCGCGGCCGGCGTCGTCGCCTTTTCAGGCGGAAGTGCTGACGAACCGCCAGGTGCCCGAGCCAACGGTGTGCACGAGGTAGCCGTCGGCCATCCGCCGGGCGGTCACCAGCCCGCCCGGGGACGCCTCGACGTCCTCGGCCCGCGCCGCGGGCACATGCACCTCGGCGGTGGCGCCCACCGGCACCTGCACGGTCAGCTCGAACTGCCCGTCCACGAGTAGCCACGCCGATGACGCCCGGCCGCGGACCGTGTCCACCGCCGCCGACGCGGCAGACAGCTCGGTGCGGGCGTCCGGCCGTACCACGATGCGGCCCCAGCCGTCGGCGACCGGGCGCAGGCCGGCCACGTGCTCGTAGAGCCACTGCACCACCGTGCCGTGGAAGTAGTGCTGGCGCGAGCGCGTCGACGTCGGCCACATCTCCCACATGGTGTCGGCGCCGTCCTCCACCCAGTAGCCCCAGCTCGGGTAGGTCCGTTGCCGCGCCACCCGGACGGCCACGTCGGCGTGACCGTGCGCGGTCAGCACCGGCAGCAGGACGCTGGTGCCGAGGCAGCCGGTGTTGAGGTGCCAGCCCCGGTCGCGGATGTCGGCCACCAGGTTGTCCACCACCGCGCCGACCAGGTCGTCGGGTACCAGCCCGAAGGCCAGCGGCACCGCGTTGGAGGTCTGCCGGTAGCCGGGATCGCGGTCGGTGCGGTAGAGCCCGCGGGCCCGGTCCAGGAATGTTTCGTTGAGCCGGTCCCGCAGCCCGGCGGCCGCGCTACGGAACCGGGCGGCCTGCGCGTCCTGGCCGGTCAGCTCGCCGACCTCGGCGGTGGCCACCAGCGCCCGGTGCAGGTACGCGGTGGCGGTGAGCCGGGTGTCCTCGGGCGGGTTCCCGCCGGTGCCCGGCGACAGATAGTCCCCGAGCGCGGTCACGGCGAGCCCGTCGCGCAGCCGGCCCAGCTCCCACTCCAGGTAGTCGGCCACCGCCTGCCAGTGCTGCCGCAGCAGCCGGTCGTCGCCGTACCACCGGTGCATCTCCCGCAGCAGGAACGGGTAGACGGTCGTCCACTCCGGCGCCGGGGCGAGCTCCTGGTAGCCCCAGCCGCCGCTGGGCACGATCACCGGCACCTGGCCGGAGGAGACCTGGCTGTCGCGCAGGTCGCCGAGCCACTTGGTGAAGAACCGGGACAGGTCCAGCAGGCCCGCCATGGTGGGGGCGGCCACCTGCGCGTCACCGGTCCAGCCGTTCTTCTCGTACATCGGGGTGTCGGTGGGGATGCCGTGCAGGTTGTTGCGGACCGTCCGGCGCATCATCTGCTCGAACCGCTCGAACAGTGCTTCGCTGCACCGGAACTCGCCGACGTCGCGGACATCGGAGTGCACCACCCGCATCGTGACGGTGCCCGTGCTCGCCGCGCCGGGCAGACCGTCGAGCTGGACGTAGCGGAAGCCCTTGTAGGAGAAGCTCGGCTCCCACACCTCCTCGCCGCCGCCCCGGGCGACGTACTCGTCCTGCTGGAACCGGGCGCTCTGCACGTTGCCGTTGGCCGCCTCGACGGTGCCGTCGGCGCGCAGCTTCTCGCCGTACAGGATGCGGATGGTGGTGCCGGCCGGGGCGGTGACGCGCAGCCGCACCCAGCCGGCGGTGGTCCGGCCGAAGTCGGCCACCCAGACGCCACCGCGCGGCGAGGTGAGCGTTACCGGGGCGACGGACTCGATCACCCGGATCGGCTCGTGCTCCTGGGCGCGCAGCGTGCCGGCCGGGGCGTCCAGGACGCTCGCCTCCGCCCAGCCGGAGTCGTCGAAGCCGGCCGTCGACCAGCCGTCCTGCTCCTGCCGGGCGTCGTACGTCTCCCCCGCGTACAGCGAATTGGACCGGGTGGGGCCGGCGGTGATCCGCCAGGCATCGTCGCTGACGATCTCGGTGCGTGACCCGTCGGGGTGCGCGACGACGAGGCGGGCGAGCAGTCGGGGCTCGCCGTGCCACGGTGGCTGGTGCCAGCGCCACACGTTGCGGGTGGTCATGCCGTAGAAGCCACGGCCCAGCTCGGCGCAGAGCACGTTCTGTCCCTCGGCGAGCAGGTCGGTGACATCGTGCGTCACGTACAGGACGGTGTCGTCGTAGTCGGTGAACCCCGGGTCCAGTACCGCGTCCCCGACCCGCTTCCCGTTGACGTGCAGCACCTGGTAGGCGAGTCCGCTGGCGTACAGCCGGGCGCTCGCCACCGGCTTGGTCAGCCGGAACGCGCGGCGCAGCAGCGGCGCCGGCCGCTCCTCCACCGGCGGCTCGATGCCGCTGCCCCACGGGCCCTGCCCGTACGCGGCGAGCACCACCACCGGCGACCAGGCCGAGTCGTCGTGCCCCGGCTGTTCCCAGCCGGACTCGACCGTGCCGGTGGTCCGCCAGCCGGCATCGGTGACCAGCACCAGCTCGCGGCTGTCGGCGGTCCGGACGACGAGCTTCGCGATGAGACCGCCCGGGTTGACCGATGCGCCGGGCCGGTTGGTGGCGATCGCGGCCAGGACCAGCTCTTTGCCGACGGCCCCGCGGGCCAGCGCGGTGACGTCCGCGACCCGGGCGGTGCGCCAGCCGTCGGTCTGCTGGGGTGCCGACAGGGTGAGCTGGCCGCCGAGGTAAGCGGTGAAATCGTCGTCGGCACTCATGATCAGCCGGGCGGAGGCGATGTCGAGCCCGGCGGGCAGGGCCAGCCGGGCACGGAACCAGCGCGGGCCGACGGGCGCGTTGTTCACCGTCGCCCCCGGCCCCCACACCCAGGACGCGCCGGCCAGGTCCAGGGCCCGCGGCTGGGGCACGGTGACGTTGCCGGCCCACGGGCCCTGCCCGTACGGGGCCAGCAAGGCCACGCCGGTCCAGCCGCTGTCGTCGTATCCGGCCTCCTGCCAGCCGGGGTGCTCGGTATCGGTGCTGCGCCAGGTCCCGTCGGTGACGAGGAGGAGCCGCTCGCCTGTGGTGGTCGTCACCACCAGCTTGGCCAGCAGGCCGGCCGGGTTGACCGAGGGACCGGGCCGGTTGGTGGCCACCGCGGCCAGGGTGAGCGTGCCGCCCACGGCGGCGCGGGCCAGTTCGGTGACGTCGGCCAGTTCGGCGCTCTTCCAGCCGTCGGTCTGCTGCGGCGCGTACAGCACCTGCCGCCCGTCGAGGTAGGCGGTGTAGTCGTCGTCGGCGGTGACGACAAGGTACGCGGCCGCAATCTCGACGCCGGCCGGGACGGTGAGCCGGCCCCGGAACCAGCGGGTGCCGGCCGGCGCGTTGCCGGCGGTGGCTCCCGGGGTCCAGATCCACGACGCCCCGGCGAGGTCCAGCGGCGCCTGCTCGAGGTCCGGCTGCGCGCCGACCCAGCGGGCCGCGCCGAAGCCGTCCTCGCGCAGACCGGTTTCGAACCAGGTCGGCGTGCTCCACCCGGTCTCCCGGCCGGCGCCGTCCCACAGCCGTACGGTCCAGTGGTAGCGGGTGCGCGGGGCCAGGACCGGGCCGGCGTACGTCACGCCGACGGAGCGCGCCGAGGCCACCCGGCCGGAGTCCCAGACGTCGGCCGCGTCCGGAGTGAGCCGGTCCGGCCGGCTGGCCACGAGTACCTGGTATGCGCTCTGGGTGGCGCCGTGGCCGCGGGCGGTGCCGGTCCAGGAGAAGCGGGGCTGCGCGACGTCGGTGCCGAGGAGGCGATCGGCGTACTCGGTGCGCGGGCGCCCGACCGCGAGCGGGCCGGCGCCGGTGCCGGGGCCCGGGGCGGCCGCCGCGGCC
>NZ_MUYZ01000279.1:0-9283 GCF_003013775.1 Micromonospora sp. MH33 | reverse complement strand
CAGACCAGCAATACCCAGCACGCTCTTACGCAGCATCGTGTTCATGAGGGAAAGCTCCATTCGGGGGTTGGCGCACACACACCGACCGGGGGGTCGGATGGGGTGGTGTGCACAAGCACCACGTCAGGCGCTCAATGAAGTCATCGGGGGGATCATCGACGCGCAAGGCCGGGGAGCCTCTTCGTCGCGCCGGGACCATGTACAACGACCGGCGACCCACCATCATTCCGGGACCGGCGCCCCGCCTCGCGGGGCTGTCTTCCTCAGCCGGCACCTCGTCGCGCGGGGGCATTCTCCTCGGTCGTTCACGGGTATACAACGACGCCCACCCGCCCGCCATTCCGCCGCCAGGGTGCCGCCGACCACTTATGAATCGGACATTCCGCCCGGGCGGAGCCCATCGCTGGAACAGCGTGGGTGTCACCGGGCGACGGAGACACACATGGCGTTCCACCCAACGACCCCAGGCGCAGGGCGGAACCGGACACACACCCCCAGATGGCCGGCCGCCCGGCGATCGGCATCCCAGGCACGGCAACCCCGCACGGGCCCGCCGGTGGATGCGAACCTCGACCAACTACAGCCGGGTCGTCGTGCTGGCGGTGGGCGCGAGGTCAGGGCGATGGGAAAACGCGGGACAGGGGTTACCCTGACACCATGTCGGCCACCAGCACCGCGTACCTCGCCCGTCCCGGGCGACCCGCCGTGGTGGCGCGCACCCTCGGCGAGCTGGCCGGCCCCACCCGCGGCATCGTCGAGCTGCCGGTGCGCCTGATGTGGAGCAGCGAGCGCGCCTTCGACCTGGCCGACCCCGACGACCTGCTCTGGATGTACGAGAACGTGCTGCGCGAGACCAGCCGGGTCGAGGACCTCCGCGAGCTGATCGACGGGGGGACGCTGCGCCGGGTGTGGCCGCTGTTGAACCTGCCCCGGGGCGTGCGCCTGGCGTGGGAGAGCCGGCACCGGGGCCTGCGTACCGCGTGACCCACCTGCACGACTTCTACCGGGAGGTGGCCCGGGTGGCCCTCGCGGCCGCCGGCCCGCACCGGTTCGTGCTCGGCGGCGGGGTGGCCTGGGCGGCGCACGGCCTGGTCACCCGCCCGACCGAGGACGTGGACCTCTTCGCCGACGTGGAGGGCGCGGCCGCCGCGGCGGCCGCCGGGGTGCGGGCCGCCCTGGAGCGGGCCGGCTACCGGGTGGACGACGCCGATCCGGACAGCGAGCTGGGTGAGCTCTTCGACGGCTACGACCGGGACCTGCGGGACTTCGTGGTCAGCCGGGACGGCCGGCAGATCCGGCTCAGCCTGGCCCGGCTCGACCGCTACCGCAGCCCGGTCGTGATGGACCTGGGCCCGGTGATGGACGTCCGGGACCTGATCGCCAACAAGACCGCCGCGCTGGTCAACCGCCGTGAGGTCCGCGACTACATCGACGTCTCGGCCGCGCTGGACCGGTACGCGGTGACCGAGCTGCTGGAGCTGGCCCGGCAGGTGGACCCGGCGCTGGACGTCGAGGACGTCCGGGCGGCGGGCCGCTACCTGGACCGGGTGCCGGACCGCCGGTTCGCCCGCTACGGCCTGGACCCCGGTCAGATCGCCGAGGTCCGCCGCCGGATGGCCGCCTGGCCGCGCTGACCACGGGCGCGGCCGGCGGCCAGGGTTCACTTGGTGGGCTTGCCGCCGGTCACGCCGAGGATCTCCCCCGTCACGTAGCTGGACTCCTGCGAGGCGAAGAAGACGTACGCGGGGGCGAGTTCGGCGGGCTGGGCGGGGCGGCCCAACGGCGTGTCGGTGCCGAACTGCTTCACCTTCTCCTCGGGCATGGTGGCCGGGATCAGCGGGGTCCAGACCGGGCCGGGCGCCACGGCGTTGACCCGGATGCCGCGGTCGGCCAGGTTCAGCGCGAGGGCCTTGGTGAAGTTGGCGATGGCCGCCTTGGTGGTGGCGTAGTCGAGCAACTGCGGCGCCGGGTTGAACGCCTGGATCGACGAGCTGTTGACGATCGCCGAGCCCTCGGGCAGGTGCGGCACGGCCAGCTTGCAGAGCCAGAACATGGCGTACACGTTGGTCTTGAAGACCCGGTCGAACTGCTCGGTGGTGATGTCGAGGATGCCGTTGTCCTGCGACATCTGGAAGGCCGCGTTGTTGACCAGGATGTCGATGCCGCCGAGGTCGGACAGCGCCCGCTCGATCAGCTCCCGGCAGTTCGCCTCCTCACGCAGGTCGCACCGCACGGCGACGCCCTTGCGCCCGGCCTGTTCGACCAGACTGACGGTCTCCCGGGCGTCCGCCTCCTCCTCGTCGCCGAGGTAGGAGATCAGCACGTCGGCGCCCTCCCGGGCGTACGCGAGGGCGACCGCCCGGCCGATCCCGGAGTCACCGCCGGTGATCACCGCCCGCTTGCCGGAGAGCCGGTCGCTGCCCCGGTACGACTCCTCGCCGTGGTCCGGCTTCGGGCCCATCTCCTGCTCGGTGCCGGGCGCCGACTGCTGCTGGCCGGGCTGGCCCTGCTGTTGGCCGTACTGGCGGGTGGGGTCCTGCTGGGTGTACTGGTCCTCGCTCACCGGGTCTCCCTCGTGCCGTCCTGGCGGTCCCCTCCCGCCCTACCCGGGGACCGGGGACGGAAACGGCGGTGTTACGCGGCGGGGGCGCGCGGCGCTGGTGGTGTGAGATACCTCGGGGCGAGGTGGCGTCTGTGACAGTCGGTGGTTATGGTGCGCAACGGCGCCCACGAGGCGCGTCCACCCCCATGGAAGGGCACCTCATGACCTCCTCCTCCGGCGCCTCGCGCCGCCAGGTGCTGGCCGTCGCGGCCGCCGCCGCGACCGCCCCCCTGATCGCCGGCGCTCCCGCCGAGGCCAAGCCGAAGCCCGCGAAGACCTGGGACCTCACCGTCCTCGGCACCTCGGACACCCACGGCAACGTCTACAACTGGGACTACTACCGCGACGCCGAGTTCGACGACAGCAAGCACAACGACGTCGGCGTCGCGAAGCTGGCCACCCTGGTCAACCAGATCCGCGCCGAGCGCAAGGGCAAGGCGACCCTGGTGCTGGACGCCGGTGACACCATCCAGGGCACCCCGCTGGCCACGTACTACGCCAAGCAGGAGCCGATCACCGAGACCGGCGCGACGCACCCGATGGCCAACGCCATGAACGTGCTGAAGTACGACGCCGTCACGCTGGGCAACCACGAGTTCAACTACGGTCTGCCGCTGCTCGCCACCTGGATCGGTCAGCTCGGCTTCCCGGCCCTGGCCGCGAACGCGATCAACGAGAAGACCGGCAAGCCGGCCTTCCTGCCGTACGTGATCAAGGAGGTCGCGCTCGGCGGGTACGACTCCCCCACCCTCAAGGTCGGCATCCTCGGCCTGACCAACCCGGGCGTGGCCATCTGGGACAAGGGCAACGTCGAGGGTCGGCTGGTCTTCGCCGACATGGTCGCCACCGCCGCCAAGTGGGTGCCGGTGATGCGGCAGCGCGGCGCCGACCTGGTCATCATCTCCGCCCACGGCGGCGACAGCGGCACCTCCAGCTACGGGCCGGAGCTGCCGAACGAGAACCCGGTGGCGCTGATCGCCGAGCAGGTGCCGGGCATCGACGCCATCCTCTTCGGCCACGCCCACAACGAGGTGCCGCAGAAGTTCGTCACCAACAAGGCCACCGGCGCGCAGGTGCTCACCTCCGAGCCGTCGAAGTGGGGCCAGCGGCTGACCCGGATGGACTTCACCGTCACCAAGGTCAAGGGCCGGTGGCAGGTGGTCGCGAAGTCCGCCACCACGCTGAACACCAACACCGTGGTCGAGGACCCGGCGGTGCTCGCGGCCGTGCGCGGCCAGCACGACACGACCGTCGGGTACGTCAACCAGGTCGTGGCGCAGTCCAAGGAGGAGCTGTCCACCGTCGAGTCGCGGTACAAGGACACCCCGATCCTGGACTTCATCAACCACGTCCAGGCCGAGGTGGTCACCCAGGCGCTGGCCGGCACCGCGTACGCCAGCCTGCCGGTGCTGTCGCAGGCGTCGCCGTTCAGCCGGACCGCCGTCTTCCCTGCCGGTGACGTGCGGATCCGCGACGTCGCCGGGCTGTACGTCTTC
This sequence comes from Micromonospora sp. MH33, assembly GCF_003013775.1. NCBI lineage: Bacteria > Bacillati > Actinomycetota > Actinomycetes > Micromonosporales > Micromonosporaceae > Micromonospora > Micromonospora sp. MH33. The sequence goes on along the minus strand of NZ_MUYZ01000279.1, from coordinate 5,185 downwards.
GACAACACCCTCGAGGCGGTCGTCATGACCGGCGCCGAGGTGAAGGCGTACCTGGAGTACTCGGCGAAGTACTTCAAGACCTGGGCGGCCGGGGACACCATCGACCTGCCGAACATCAACGACCCGAACGTGCCGGACTACAACTACGACGTCATCTCCGGGCTCGAGTACGACATCGACATCGCCAAGCCGGTCGGCCAGCGGATCACCCGCCTGGTCCTGCCGGGCACCGACACCCCGGTCGCCGCGGACGCCCAGTTCGTCATGGCGGTCAACAACTACCGGCGCAGCGGTGGCGGCAACTTCCCGGGCATCGTGAAGACCCAGGTCTACAACCAGCAGCAGGAGATCCGTCAGCTGCTGATCGACTGGGCGCAGGCCAAGGGCGAGATCCGGCCGGTCGACTTCTTCGTCGACAACTGGAAGCTGGTCCGCGACGGCGTGCCGGTCTTCTGACCCGTACCACCGCGACGGGCCCCGGGTGTCCCCACCCGGGGCCCGTCGGCCGTCTCCGGTCCGGTCAGCCGCCGCCAGCGCGCAGGTCCCACTCGTGCTGCCCGCCCGTGGGGTCGGGCCGGTCCCGGCGCGGCTCGGTCTCGCTCTCGGTCGACTCCACCCGCTCCTCGGGCCGCACCCCGGGCGGCAGTTCACCGAAGCGGACGTGCCGCAGGAAGGCGTACTCCTCGTCGGTGAACGACTCGCGCGGTTCGCTCATGACCGCATTGTGCGCCCGCCCGGCCACCCGTCGCATCAACCGACCCGGCGCGGGTAAGCCGCCGCGACGACCCGTCCGGCGACGAGGTGGAGGACGAGCATGCGCGCGATCCGGATGACCGCCCCGGGGGTGCTGGAGCAGGTGGAGGCGCCCACCCCGACCGCCGGACCGGGCGAGGTGCTGCTGCGCGTCGGCGCGGTCGGCGCCTGCCACTCCGACCTGCACATCCTCGACGCCCCGGCCGGGCTCTTCCCGGTCCCGATGACCCTCGGGCACGAGATCGCGGGCACCGTCGACCAACTCGGTCCCGGCGTCACCGGCTGGTCCGCCGGCGACCGGGTGGCGGTCTACGGGATCATCGGTTGCGGCCGCTGCCGGGCCTGCTTGCGGGGCGCGGAGAACCAGTGCCGGGTGGTGCCGGTCGGCGGGATCGGGCTCAGCCGCGACGGCGGGCTGGCCGAACACGTCGTGGTGCCCGGCTCCCGACTGCTGCACGTCGGGGAGATGGACCTGGCCCAGGCCGCCCCGCTCACCGACGCCGGGCTGACCCCGTACCACGCCGTCGAGCTGGCCCGGGACAGGCTGCGCCCGGGCACCTCCTGCGTGGTGATCGGGATCGGCGGGCTGGGCCACATGGCCGTGCAGATCCTGGTCGCCACCACCGCGGTACGGATCATCGCGGTGGACACCAGCGTCGCGGCCCTGGACCTGGCCAGCCGGCTGGGCGCGCACGACGTGGTGCAGGCCGGGCCGGACAGCGTGGACCGGATCCGGGCGCTGGTGGGACCGCCGCCCGACGGCGCGGACGTGGTGCTCGACTTCGTCGGCGCCGACCCCACCCTCACCACCGCCCGCCAGGTGGTCGCCACCGGCGGTCAGGTGCTGCTGGTCGGCCTGGCCGGCGGGACCCTGCCGGTCCGGCCGGTCGCCGACGAGCCACCGACCGTGCCGCTGGAGACCGCGGTCGAGGTGCCGTTCTGGGGCACGCGGGCGGAACTCCAGGAGGTGATCGCCCTGGCCCGGTCGGGACAGCTCCAGGCCGACGTGCAGACCTTCCCCCTGGCGGAGGCGCCGGAGGCGTACGAGCTGCTGCGCCGCGGGGAGATCCACGGCCGCGCGGTCATCGTGCCCTGACTACCGCGGGCCCGCGCCGGACCGCGCGGTGGCGCTCCGTCGCCGCACCGGCAGCCGGTCCAGCAGCGCCAGGCCGGCCCGCACCGGGCGGCGGGCGAGGGTCCGCTCGAAGCTGGCCCGCCCCTGGCAGAAGCGGACGAACATCCGCCAGCCGGGCGGGGTGGCCAGCAACGCGTGGAACACCTCGGGCCGCCGCGCGAAGACCTCCAGCAGCCGGTGCCCCGCCTGCATCTCCGGCACCAGCCGGAGGCGGATCTCCCGGTCGTAGGCGTCGAGGTCGCCGCCGGCCACCGCCTCCCCGGCCAGCCGGCCCGACCGCAGGGCGAAGCTGATGCCCTCCCGGCTCCACGGCTCCAGCAGGCCCGCCGCGTCGCCGGCGACCAACACCCGGCCGCGGCGCAACGGCGAGTCCTCCGCCCGGCACCGGGTCAGGTGCCCCGAGTCGTGCTCCGGGGCCACCCCGGACAGGCCCAGCCGCGCCACGAAGTCGCGCAGGTAGGCGCGGGTCCGCTCGCCCTCGCCCCGCTCCGCGATGACCCCGACGGTGAGCCGGTCGCCCTTCGGGAAGACCCAGGCGTACGAGCCGGGGACCGGGCCCCAGTCGAGGAGCACCCGCCCGCGCCAGCGGTCCTGCTCGGCGGGCGGGATCGGCAGCTCCAGCTCCAGCCCCAGGTCGACCTGCCGCCAGGTCACCCCGACGTGCCGGGCCGTCACGCCGGAGGAGCCGTCGGCGCCGATCACCGCGCGGGCGCGCACCGTGTCGCCGTCGGCCAGCCGCAGGCGTACCTCGTCGGGGTCCTGCTCGACGGCGCGGACGGCGACGCCCTCGCGGACCTCGGCCCCGGCGGCGACCGCGGCGGCGCGCAGCCGGTCGTCGAACTCCTCCCGGCGGACCATGGCCACCAGCGGCGCGGAGTGCCGGCGGGTGAAGCGGCGTCGCCCGTCCCGGGTGAACGTGATCCGGTCGACCCGGTCGTGCGCGGGCACCTCGATCCGCTCGGCGACCTCGGCCAGCGAGATGCCGATCAGCCCGCCGCCGCAGGTCTTGTACCGGGGGTGGGTGGCCCGCTCGACCACCAGGGTGCGCACACCGGCCCGGGCCGCCGCGTGCGCGGCGGAGAGGCCGGCCGGACCGCCACCGACGACGACGAGGTCCCAGATGATCACGGGTGCAGCCTAGGCCACCCTCGGCCCGCCCGGCACGCGCCGCGCACGACCCCCCGATCGGGTGGGCATCAACGGACGCCGCCCGGGTAACCGCCCGGCGCAGGCCGCCCGCCGGTCGGGTGGTCCACGCCGAGGAGGGAAGCGATGCAGCAGGTACAGCTGTCTGCGGTCGAGGAACGGGTGTACCAGGCGGTGACCGCGCTGGAGGTGCGGGGGCACGTCCCCTACCCGGACCTGATCGCCCAGGAGACCGGCATGACCGAAGAGGAGCTCAGCGAGCCGCTGCACCTGCTCACCGAGCGGGGGCTGCTGCACCGGGAGGACTCACCGATGTCCGGGCTGGACTTCGGACCGCGGTGGTGCGCGCGTCAGCTGACCTGACATCGTCGTTTGCCCCACCGGGGGCCGGGTAGCGATCGGGGATGCGTGATCGACGGTCTTCGGGGGGCACGATGAGCACGGACCGGTCGTCGACGCCGGTGGACGCCACCGGGTCCGACGACCGGCGCCGCTGGAAGGCGCTCAGCGTCGGCCTCGTCGCGGCGTTCATGACCCTGCTGGACGTCAGCATCGTCAACGTCGCCGTGCCGTCGATCGACCGCGCGATCCACGCCACCCCCAGCGACCTGCAGTGGGTGCTGTCCGGGTACGCGCTCACCTTCGGTCTGGTCCTGGTGCCGGCCGGACGTTTCGGCGACGCGCGCGGCCGGCGTACCGCCTTCGTGGTCGGGGTGGCGCTGTTCACCGTGACCAGCGCGCTGGCCGGGCTGGCCCGCTCGCCGGAATGGCTGATCGCCGCCCGGCTCGTCCAGGGCGCCGCCGCCGGGATCGTCAACCCCCAGGTGAGCGGCATGATCCAGCAGTTGTTCCGGGGCGCCGACCGGGGCCGGGCGTTCGGCCTGCTCGGCGCCACCATCGGCATCTCCACCGCGGTCGGCCCGCTGCTCGGCGGGCTGCTCATCGAACTCGGCGGGGAGGAACACGGCTGGCGCTGGGTCTTCTTCGTCAACATCCCGGTCGGCATCCTCGCCGTGGTGCTCGGCTGGCGGCTCATCCCGGCCCGACCGGCCGGCCAACCCGACCGGCACCGGCTGGACCCCGTCGGGGTGCTGCTGCTCGGGCTCGGGGTGACCCTGGTGCTGCTGCCGCTGGTGCAGCGGGCGCAGTGGCGTGGCCCCGGCAAGTGGGTCCTCATCCCCGTCGGCCTGCTCTTCCTGGCCGGCTTCGCGTTCTGGGAACGGTGGTACGCGCGGCACCGGCCGCCCCTGTTCGACCTGCGCCTGTTCCGGCTGCGCTCGTACACCCTGGGCTCGCTGATCGGCCTGGTCTACTTCGCCGGGTTCACCGCCATCTTCTTCATCTTCACGCTCTACCTCCAGGTCGGGCTCGGCTACAGCGCGCTCGCCGCCGGCCTGGCCATCACCCCGTTCGCGCTCGGCTCGGCGGCCGCCTCGGCGGTGGGCGGCCGGGTCGTCACCCGGTACGGCCGGCCGCTGGTCGCCGCCGGCCTGCTGGTCGTGGTGCTCGGTCTGCTCGCCACCGTGTGGGTGCTGCGGGACTCGCCGCACCGCTCGGTGCCGCTGCTGACCGCGGTGCCGTTCCTGCTCGCCGGGCTGGGCAGCGGGCTGGTCATCGCGCCGAACCAGACGCTGACACTGTCCGAGGTGCCGGTGCCGCAGGCCGGCAGCGGGGCCGGCATGCTGCAGACCGGGCAGCGGATCGGCTCGGCGGCGGGCATCGCCGGGGTCGGGGCGCTGTTCTTCTCCTCGCTGGCGGGCAGCGGGGGTGACTTCTCCGTCGCCTACCGGCACTCGCTCCTGCTGGCCGTGGGGATCATCGCGTTGGCCCTGGTGGCGGCGCTGGTCGATGTCGTGGCCGGTCATCGCTCCTCCTGACGGAGTCGGAGCTTGGTTGCGCTTGGGGCTGGGGGCGAGGGTGACCGGCTCCGGGCGGTCAGGCTTGATCCCTGCGCCGGTCACCCTCGCCCCCAGCCCGCCGTGGTCCATCACCACGCGTCCCTTGCGCTCTTTTCCCGGGTACGCCGCTGGCCGGCACCCCGTGTTGCGGGTGCCGGCCAGCGGTTCGTGTGTGTGGGTCAGCTGTTCCAGTGCTGGGCGACGATGTCGGCGGCCTGCTGCTCCCACTGCGCGTACGCGTCCGGGTACGCCG
>NZ_MUYZ01000278.1:0-9306 GCF_003013775.1 Micromonospora sp. MH33 | reverse complement strand
CCGGAGACCTCAGCCTTTATCGATCACCGCCACGCCGGCACCTCACCACCCGCCGACCCCTTACCAAACACGGCCTAGTGCCGCCGTCCAGGGAAACGCCCTCTGGCGACTGCTGCCGCTGCCGGCCGGGTGAGGATCCCATCCGTGATCGGTTCCGAGGAGGACCTGTACGTGCTCGTCGCGGAGGTCCGCCACTGCGCGCTGAAACGGCGCGCGGGCTGCCAGGGCGGCGTTGACGAACGGGACGACCACTGTCGGAACCTGCCGGCCGATCAGCTCGGCGACTGTTGTCAACGCGTAGTTATCGGCGATGCCGAGGGCAATCTTGTTGACGGAGTTGTAGGTAGCGGGGGCGATGATGAGCGCGTCTACGACGGGGAGCGAACGGTGGATCCGATCGGACGACCGGTAGGTGGATCGGACCGGGCGCCCGGTCAGCCGCTCGATCGCTTCCTCGTCGATGAAGTCGAGGGCGCTGGGGGTGGCGGTGACAGTCGTTGTCCACGACTGTTGCGTCGCGTTGGTGATCAGTTGTGTCACGTCTGCGGCGGGCCCGGCAGCGCAGACGACGATTTGCAGGTGGCCGTGGGTCATACGTGCATCCCTGCTTGCTGGGCGAAGTCGATGACGGCGGTACGGGCGTGCCCGCGGGTGAGGGCTGCCAGGTCGTTGACGATGCGCTGCACCGTCGGCCGACACCGGATCTCTTCTGGTGCCACCTGGTAGGCGCTGCGTAGTGCGTTGAGGCCGTGCTCGTAGCGACCCCACTGGGTGTAGGCGCGGGCCACGTCGACGAACAGGGATGCCTTCCGTTCGGCGAGGCTGATCTTGTCCACTGGTACCTGGCGGGCGAGGGCTATGGCGGTGCCGGCGTCGCCGAGGGTCAGCGCGATGTTGACGCGGTGCAGCAGAACGTTGGTGGCGCCGAAGCCGGTCCATCGGTCGTTGCCGTCGTAGCCGAGTTGTATGGCGGCGCGGGATGCCTCGTCGAGCATGGCCTGTGCGTTATCACGGTTGCCGTCGCGGGCGGCGGCGATAGCACCGCGGAGCAGCAGGGCGCCGTAGACGGCGACTGCGTCGGTCGAGGCGAGTCGGGTGCCGAGTCGGAGGTTCTTGGCCGTGTCTTCAGCGAGCTGCTGTGCCTGATTGCTGTGGCCGTTGCTCATGAGGGCGTGTGTCATGATCCGGGCGCTCGTGGCCATGGCCACCGGGTCTTGACTGATCGCAGCGGCACGGGTGCTGCGTTCGGCGGCGACCAGGGCCATGCCTCTGTCACCGACCTTGAGCAGCATGCTGCCGACGACGTGGTAGAGGTCGCTGGCGAGGGCTTCTACCTGCGCTCGCTGCTCGCCTTCGGTGTCCGCACGAGTCGGTTCCAGCGCGGGCAGCAGGGCCGAGAGTCTGGCTAGAACCTGCTCGTACCGGCAGGCCTGGTAGTCGGTCTTAGCTGCGCTGACGTTCTGAGCGAACTGCCGGAGCGTTAGGGCAACTCGCGTGGTGGTTCGAGAGGGTGGTGTGACCAGCGCGTTGAGTAGCGGTGCGACGGTCGGCAGGGCAATGCCGCTGATCGTCATCCCCGTTAAGAGGTCTCTGCGCCGCACGTCGCCGTCCGAGTCGATGTCGTGAATGCTGCCTTCGCCAGTATGGATCGGCGTAATGGTGACGGACGGCTTCGCGGGATCCGCAAGTGCACCGCTGGTACCTGCTCTTACCAGTGCTTCAAAGCGTTCACGCACGTCCGGGGTGGCCCGCGCCAGCACGGTATCTAGGGCAGCCTGCATATCTGCACGCAGGTAAATTTTGTCACCCTGGCTGCTCCACTTGGCGACCGTCCGCCGGGCAGCGCCGAGGTGTTCGGCGAAGCTGGTGACGCTCATCCGCAATGCCCGGCGTAGCGCGTTTGCTTCCCGGCCGGTCCAGGTCGTCACCGCGGCCATCGCACGTCCTTCCCTTGGCGACAGTTGTCGGCCGGACGATTTTAGCGGCACCCGGCGTGCTTGCCAGTGCACCGTAAGTGCACCACCAGGACATCCCCATCGCCGCGTTCACCGAGCGAAGCTGATCGTGCCGGTGCGCCGCGTTGATAAGTGCGCGGCCGGCACCGATTCACCGCCTCACGCCAGGGGATTCACGATGAACGACGGGACCACCGAACGGCAAGGGTATGGGCGAGCGCTTCGCGCGGCCCCATCGTGTGACGCCCCTCTACGCGTGCGGCTGATGCCCCGCCTGCGTACCGCCATCAGGGCTGCGTGGGTGGGTGATCGGCGGTCTGCTCCCAGCCGCCGTGATGCGGCGGCGGGCTCGCCCTTCCCCGGCGAGCCCGCCGCTCATCGTCCCTGTTGGGGTGGCGGCGTGACGATGTACGTCTCGCGCAACGCCGTGGCCAGCCAGTCCCGGCATTCCGAACCTAGGTCGACGTCCTCCCAGGGGCACGTGCGGCCCGCTGATCCGCCGCTACTCGCCTTCGTGTGGCGTCGGCTGCTCGAGCAGCAGGCCTGCTAGGGCGGTCCCGGTGACCGGGCAGCAGCGCCGTCTCGCCGGCGAACCGGCTCGCGCCAGCCAAGGTCGAACATCGGCCGATGCGCCCGCTCCGGCTGGTCCGTCACTGCGGGCAGCGGTGGCCCTGCGGCGCGTGTTCGATACTGCGCGACTGCGCTCCTCGCTGCCGCGTGCTGTGGTGGCCGCGCCGCAAGCATGGCTGGGTGACCCGAAGCCCGGTCTGTTTGTCGGCGCGGCCTCCCACCCTGGCCACCTCGACGACGAAGGGCGCCGCAAGTTGATCGGCCTGCTGATGGCGGCATGGCTGCCCGTAGCAGGTGCCGAGTCAAGGGTGGGAGAAGGAGGTGAGAAGCGCCGGGACGGACAACACCGCTCGTAGTGGCGGCCCCGCTAGCCGGCTAGCTCCGCAGGACCGCCCGACCACCGCAAACGGTCACATCCCACTTGGAGAGGAATTGCCGCGATGACGGTAGCCACTGCTGACCTTATCAAGGCCCACCTGCCCACGCCGTTCACCAAGACCTGGGAGCGCATCCCCGGCATCACGATCGACGGACCGACGCTGAGGATCAAGCCGGAGGAGTTCTTCTTCCGTTACGAGAACCCGAGCTGGCTGTTGTGCGACTGGCAGCGGGTCCGCGATGAGCTGCTCCCGGCGGTAGAGAGCGAAGATCTAGCCATCGAGCAGCTCGTGCTCGACTTCGTCAAGGAGCACGGCCACTCCACCGCCGACCCAGCCGAGGTGCTGTGCACCGCACACGACGTCTACGCCTACATGTTCCGCGAGGAGCACTTGCAGGATCCCGGCCTGGACTTTGTGCCCCACGGGACGCTGCGGATGCTGCGCGAGTGCGGGACCCTGATGGCCCTCAACCGGGTCGAGCTGGACGGGCATATCAGCAACGTTTCCCCTGCCTGGATGCTGTGCGCTGCTGCCCGGGTGGTCTACGATCTGGACAAGGCGACCGCTGAAGTGCTCGACGAGCTGTATCACGGCACCTGGTTCAACGAGTCGCGGCGACGCGAGAGCATCCTCGCGCACGCGGCTCTCGGCGGCAGGCTGGTCCACGCCTGCCAGGGCGCTCCCAACATGTCCGGCGGCTGCGTCGTGCCCTTCGGCACCGACGTCGAAACGATGCGCCGCGAGCTGGCCGGCATGCGCGTGCCCTGGATCGAGCGGACCCTGGCCCCGCTGCGCTGAGAAGAACCGGTGGTTGCGCGGCGCCTGAAGCCGCTTCATCCTGCCCGCGCAGGCCACCTCTAGCCGAACCGGTGGCCGCGCGCGGCGTCTCCCGCGCGGTGCGCGGCCACCACCCCGGGAAATTTGAGGAGTGGTCGTGGCGATTGCCAGGGACACCAGCGGCCGGGTCGTGACGGTCCGGGACATGCTCGACGGCATCAGCACCTCGCTGAAGTACACCAACTACCAGCTCGACACCGCAGGCGTCGGCCATGAGCCCCACCCGTGGAATTGGACCGAATCCGCCGGCCACTTCCGCAGCGTGGTCACCAAAGAGGCCGAACTCGCCGAACACGTCGCCCGCACCATCGATCGCTGGGTCAAGGCCAATGCCGACACCGACGCGGCGAACCTGGCCGCGATGCGCTCTGCCTCCAAGGACCTCAAGGCAGCTGCCCGAAGCCTTATCAACCTGGGCAAGAAGATGCGTAACGTGCAGTCCTGCCTCGACGTCACCCGGTCGTAGCGCGCCATGAATACCAGCATCTCGACGGCGATCAACCGGCGCGCGTGGGATCGCCAAGCACGCCTCGCGCTGCCCGACGACCGACCGATGACTCCCGGCCGAGTCGAGTGGACGCAGTATCCGGGCCATGGCCCAGGGATCGAGTTGTTTGGCGAGGTGAGCGGGCTGACCGTGGCCGAACTCGGCTGCGGCAGCGGTGACAACCTGGCCCCGCTGGCACTACGGGGCGCTGAATGCGTCGGGGTGGATGTCGCACCGCTGCAGATCACCCGGGCCCGTACCCGCTGGGGACACCTGCCGATCCGCTTCCAGTGCGCCGACGCGCGAATCTTCCTCGCCCGCACGCACCCGCTGGATATCTGCTTCTCGATCTTCGGGGCGGTCGGATTGTGCCCGCCTGGCCAGCTGCTGCCGCTGATCTCACGGCACCTGCGTCCCGGCGGCCGGCTGCTGTTCTCCGTGCCGCACCCGCGCTGGCTCGGCTCACGTCGGACCATGATGCGGCTGGCGGACGGGAGCCGGTTACCCGTCGCCCGCTGGACGTCAGGGCCGCAGGGCTGGAGAGCCGCTGTCACCGCGTCCGGGCTGAGATGCCTAGAGGTAGAAGCCATCGACAGCCCGACCGGTGAGGTCTGCTGCCTGCTCGTAAGCGCGCAGAGGGCCGGCGGAGGTTCCAGTGCCTGAATCTGCTGACCACGCGACATCACAGACGGTGCCCAACCGGGGCAGGGCTCAATGCTCCGGCTTGATGGCAATCAGCGGCCCCTCGGCCTCGACCTCGCGCCCGGCACCCCCGTCGACGTGGTCGTGCACCGGATCCGAACCGACATCGCCAAGCCCAGCGACTGGTGGTTACGGGTGCTCCGGCAACGCCCCGACTGGGAGTACATCGCCGTTGACCCAGCAGCCGACATGGATCGAGATGGGTGGCAGGGCCTTCGCCCTACACGGCACTGCGAGGCCACGATGAGCCCGATCGACGACAGCTACCACCCCGCCGATGTCTTCGACTCGGCCCGCCGCACAGCGCGACAGCACGCCAACGGCGACACCTGCTTCAACTGCACCGACAGCAAGACCTGCACCCAGTACGCGTGGGCCCTTGACGAACTCCCTCGGCATCCCGGCGGGCGCGACGTCCTGAAGAAACTCAAGATCCCCGTTCCCGTAGAAGCTCCGACCGAGGAAGGCCAGCAGCGGTGATCCCCACACCCCCTGGCGCAGAAGATCACCGACCGGTAGTGCACCTGCACCTTGAGCCCACACCCGCGCGACGCCGGCAGGCGCGGGCCGCTGGGCCGGACCGGCCGGCGCTGCTGGCTGACGAGTTCTTCCTGATCGCGCACGACGACCAGACTGGCCGGCCCCGCCTGCATCAGAGCGCGATCATGCACGGGTTGGCCGCGGCGCTGCTCGGCGAGCTGGCTGCCGCAGGTCGGATCTCGTTCGACCGGGGGCACATCTACGTGCTCGACCGTCGGCCGCCCGCCGACGCTCTGCAACACCTCATCCTGGATCGGCTCGTCGGCGAACCTCAGCACACCGCCACCCGCACGTGGCTTTCGTACCTCGCCCCGGCCGCCCACGATGAGGTCGCGCGACGGTTGTGGCAGGCCGGCAAGGTCGAACCGCAGCAGCAGCGACGCTTCCTCCGCACGGTCACGGTGCACGTGCCGACGGACATGAACGTCGCCGCCTGGTCGTGGGCCCGCCTGTCGACGAAGCTGCGCCAGTACGAGGACCTGGACGCGTTCGACCTCGCCTTGGCCGGCATCTGCGTGTCCTGCCGCCTGGACCAGTTCATCCTCGACGGCGCCCCCTACGCGGTCGGCGCGCACCTGCGGCGCCTGCTGGCAGCCGCCCCGCAGCCGATGCGGGAACTCCTCGCCGACCTGGACACCGCGATCGGTCACACCGTTCTAAGCCACCGCACCTGACCTCAGCTACGCCGCACCACCTCACCGTTCACCCTTCAACCCCTGGAGAGGGGCAGCTTTCCCATGCCCAGACATCACCCTGACACCGTGTCTGCGGTGCTGGCACGCGGCCGGCTCGGCATCCCCGCCGTGGTGTTCTTCGTCGTGGCGGCCGCCGCGCCGCTGACCGCCGTCGCCGGCGGCGCGACCACCGGGTACGCCGTCACCGGCGTGCTCGGCATCCCCCTGGCCTACCTGGTGGTCGCCGCGGTGCTCGCCCTGTTCGCCGTCGGCTACGTGGCCATGTCCCGCCGGATCGTCAACGCCGGAGCGTTCTACACCTACGTCACCCGAGGCCTCGGCCGGCCCGCCGGTGTCGCCGCCGCCATCGTCGCCCTGGTCGCCTACAACAGCATGCAGATCGGCCTGTACGGCGTCTTCGGCGCGGTCCTGTCCGGGTTCCTCAACAACCGGTACGGCATGGACACCACCTGGTGGCTGTGCGCGTTCATCGCCTGCGCGGTGATCGCCGTGCTCGGCCTGCTGCGCATCGACCTCAACGGCAAGGTCCTCGCCGTCCTGCTCGTCGCCGAGTGCGTCATCGCGCTGGTTTATGACGCGGTGATGGTCGCCCGACCCGTCAACGATCTGGGCGTCAGCTTCGACACCCTCGCCCCGGGCAACCTGATCGGCGCTGGCATCGGCGCCGCCCTCGTCACGGGCATCGCCGGGTTCGTCGGCTTCGAAGGCACCACGGTGTTCGCCGAGGAGACCAAGGACCCCCAACGGACGGTGCCCCGCGCCACGTACATCGCCGTGGCGGTCACCGGCCTGCTGTACGGGGTGTCGGCGTGGGCGATGTCCGTGGCCACCGGCCCCGACCAGATCGTCGCAGCCGCCCAGACCGAAGGCACCGACCTCATCTTCAACCTCGTGTCCCCGCACCTCACCTCGTCGCTGGTGACCCTCGGCCGGTGGCTGTTCATCACCTCCCTGTTCGCCGCCCTGCTCTCCTTCCACCACACGGTCGCCCGGTACGCGTTCGCGCTCGGCCGCGAACGGGTCCTCCCCAGCATCCTCGGCCGAACCAGCCGGCGCACCGGCGCGCCGAAAGCCGGCTCCATCCTCCAGACCGCCCTCGCCCTGGCCGTGCTCACCGGGTACGCGCTCGCCGACGCCGACCCGATCGTGCACCTTTTCTTCTGGCTCACCTCCCTCGGCGCGCTCGGCGTACTGATCCTCATGACGGCCACCTCGATCGCCGTGATCAGCTACTTCACTCGGACCGCCCACCACGACGGCATGTGGCGCACCACCGTCGCACCGTTCCTGTCCGCCCTGGCCCTCGGCGCGATCCTCGTCGTCACCGTCGAACAGTTCGACACCCTCCTCGGTGTCGAACCGACCTCCCCGCTGCGATGGATGTTCCCCACCAGCTACGCAGCCGCCGCGGCGACCGGGCTGGCGTGGGCGTTCACACTGCGCGCCGCCCGACCCGACGTCTACCAGACCATCGGCCTCGGCGCCGACAGCGCGACAGCACCCCTCCGCGCCCCCGAACCCGTCCGCCAGCCCGCCTGAGGAGCCCCACCATGGTCACGACCCGCACCGATCTCACCGTCCGGCAAGCAACGGCCGACGACATACCGGCGCTGCTGCCCGTGCTCGCGGAGGCGTTCTCGACCGGAACAGTCGCCGAGTGGGCGGTCCCGGAGCCCGCCGACCGGCTGGAGGTCTTCACCGGCTACTTCCGGTACATGCTCACCCTCGGCCTGCGCCACGGCAGAGTCGACACCACCGACGACCTGTCCGGAGCGGCGATCTGGTACCGGCGCGACGAGACACCCCCGCCCCAGCCTGACCACCTATACGGCCTGGTGGAGGAATCCACCGGCCGGTACGCGCCGAAGTTCCTGCTGCTCGACGCGATGTTCGAGGCCCGCCACCCGCGTCTACCGCACGCCTACCTCGCCTACATCGCCGTCGACCCGGCCCTGCAGAGCCGGGGCGTCGGGTCGGCACTGCTCGCCCACGCCCACGAGGCGCTGGACGCCGAGAACCTGCCGGCGTACTTGGAGGCCAGCAACCCCCGCAACCGCGACCTGTACACCCGCCACGGCTACGAAGCCGGACCGCCGATGCAGCCCACATCGGCCGGGCCACCCTTCTGGCCGATGTGGCGCGGCCAGCTCAACGGCGGCGTCCGCTCATCCTTCCCGCCACCCAACCCGTACTACCGGCGGCCACAGTGAACGCCGCCATGACCACCTCCGTACGCCGGGCGGGCCCCGCCGACGTTCCCGCCGTCACCGCCCTGCTCGTCGACGCGCTATCCCGGGACCCAGTCGCCGAGTGGCTGGTGCCGGACGCCGACCACCGACCGGACGTCCTGCACCGGCTCCTCGCCGTCGACGTCGACCACGCCATCGAGACCGGCCACGTCGACGTGGCGGGGGACTGGTCGACGGTCGCGGTGTGGCGGCGCCACGACCTGAACGCGCAACTCGGCGTTGGCCGGATCACCCCCGCGTGCGCGGGGAGCAGGACGTGCAGCGAGCAAGCATTCGACAAGCGAGGATCACCCCCGCGTGCGCGGGGAGCAGTCTCCCGAGCGGGGAGAGCGGGGTCGCTTCGCGGGATCACCTCCGCGTGCGCGGGGAGCAGGTCATCGGCTCGACAGTTGGCATCGTCCTTGACGGGATCACCCCCGCGTGCGCGGGGAGCAGCCGTAGTTCTTCGAGTACAGCTCCCCGGCAGCCGGATCATCCCCGCGTGCGCGGGGAGCAGACGAAGAAGAACCGCTTCTTCGGCCCCCACACCGGATCACCCCCCGCGTGCGCGGGGAGCAGGTGGTCGACGGCGAGACGGGGCGGGTCCTCGACGGATCACCCCCGCATGCGCGGGGAGCAGGTAACGCCGTTCCAGTCGTCGGTGGCGATCTGCGGATCACCCCCGCGTGCGCGGGGAGCAGGACACCGCCACCAAGTGGAATAAGCGCTTGCGAGGATCACCCCTGCGTGCGTGGGGAGCAGTAAACCGGACAGCGGACGCCTTCGAGGTAGGCGCGATCACCCCGCGTGCGCGGGGAGCAGCTCTCGGGCAGGCTGTCAAGCCCCGGGTTTGATGGAGAGTTGGTTAGCTGGTTTTCAGGGGTGCGGTGACCGGCTGGGTCATCGCGTGGA
>NZ_MUYZ01000277.1:0-9309 GCF_003013775.1 Micromonospora sp. MH33 | reverse complement strand
CACGGCCGCGTAGGCGGCGCCGAGCACGGCGTGCCGGGCCAGGGTGGCGGGTCCGGGTTCGAGCGTGCCGCCGACGTCCAGCAGCACCACCGGTCCTTCGACGGCGGGCAGGGTGGCGACCAGGGCGGGCCGGCGTACGCCGGTCCAGCGGCCGAGACCGAGCGCGGCGGCGGTGACGGTGGCGCCGGTCGAGCCGGCGGAGACGAGCGCGTCGGCGATCCCGTCGCGGACGGCGTGCACGGCCGCGCGGACGGTGCTCTCCCCGCGGGCGGCGGTGGGATGGTCGGCCATGCCGACGGCGGTCCGCACCGGGCGGACGGTGACCCGGGTGCGCTGCTCCGGGTCGAGCGCACCGATCAGCCCATCGGCGACCTCGGTCGGTCCGACGAGCAGCAGGTGCAGGTCAGGGTCGGTACGCACGGCCCGCAGAGCGCCGTCAACCACGACGGCGGGAGCATCGTCCCCGCCGAGGAGGTCGACGGCGATCCGCGCGGTGCCCGGCTCCGTGGGCGTGCCGGCCGGGGAACGGCCGGCGGCGGAGGGAGCCGGGGCACCGGGCGTGAGCCTTGGTGCGTGCGCCACCCGACCGGTGGCCGGGGACGTCACTCGGCGTCCGTCAGACCTCGAGAACCTGACGGCCGTTGTAGGTGCCGCAGACGGAGCAGGCGGCGTGCGGCAGCTTGGCCGACTTGCACTGCGGGCAAGGCACGGTCGCGACCGCCGTGGCCTTCCAGTTCGCCCGGCGGGCGCGGGTGTTGCTGCGCGACATCTTGCGCTTGGGGACGGCCACGGTTCTTACTCCTCTGTACTGGTCAGTTGCGACAGGCCCGCCCAACGCGGGTCGATCTGCTGGTGACTGTGGTCGGCCGGCAGATCGTCCCAGTGCACCCCGCATTCGGGGCACAACCCTGGGCAGTCCTCCCGGCAGAGCGGGTTGGTCGGCAGTGCGAGCACCACCGCGTCCCGCAGCGCCGGCTCCAGGTCGATCAGATCGCCCTGCATCCGGCCCACCTCGTCCTCGTCGGTCGTGTCGTCCGTGGTGCTGTTCTCGTACGCGTACAGCTCCTGGATCGTCACGGCCACCGAGTCGTCGATCTCGCGCAGGCAGCGCCCGCACTCGCCCTTGACGGGACCGGTGACGGTCCCGGAGACGAGCACGCCCTCGGACACCGACTCCAACCTCAGGTCGAGGTCGAGGTCCGCGCCCTCCGGCACAGTGATCAACTCCACGCCGAGGTCCGCCGGTGCCGGCACGACGCGCTTGACCGTACGCAACGCGCCAGGCCGACGCGGCAGGTCCCTCGTGTCGAGGACCAGCGGCGACCTGGGGTCGAGTTGGCTTGGCGAGTGTTTGGGCATAGTTAGACTCCGGCCGGTGAGAGGCCGACAAAAAAGGTTACCTGGGCGACCGCCGGACCGTCGAACCGGGGGCGTCGCCGCCCCGGCCCGGCGGCTGCCGGCTGTCGGCCGCCGGCCCGCGTGCCGCTCAGAAGGGTAGCGGGCGATCCGCCTCGTCCCCAGCGAAGGTGCCGATCTCACGCAGCGCGTGCATCTTGTCCCGGCCGCGCTCTATCGAGGCGAGCGCCCGGGTCAGGAACTGCTCGAAGTTGGCCAGGGCGGTGTCGACGTAGTCGTCGACCTCCTCGCGCAGGCGCTGCGCCTCGGCCCGGGCCTCGGCGATGATCCGGGCGCCCTCGTGCTCGGCGGAGACGGTGATCTCGTTCACCGAGACGAGGCGGGCGTGTTCCGCCTCACCCTCGCTGATGATCCGGTCGGCCTCGCGCTTGCCGGCCTCCATGATCTTGTCCCGCTCCTCCAGCAGCGCGGCGGCCCGCCGCAGGTCGGCGGGAAGCTCCACGCGCAGCTCGTCCAGGGCGGCGATCATCTCGCCCCGGTCGACCATGCAGTTGTTGCGCGACATCGGAACGGAGCGGGCCTGCTCCACCATGGCGATCAGTTCGTCGATGCGATCGAGCGGGTCCACCGGTACCTCACTCCTGTCGTTCGTCGGCCGACCTTCATGATGCGGCCTGCGCCCGGGTTCGGCGCTGCACACATCATGTAACGCGTCGGCCAGCGCCACGCCACCCGCCCCCGCCCGGCGCGTCGCCCGCGGGGGCCGGCGGGCGGGTCAGCGGCGCAACCGGGCGACGAGCTCCTCGCGGACCACGTCCGGGACGTGCGCGGAGATGTCGCCGCCCCACTTGGCCACGTCCTTGACCAGGCTGGACGAGAGGAAGGAGTAGAGCGGGTTGGTCGGCATGAAGAGCGTCTCCACGCCGGCCAGGCCGATGTTCATCTGGGCCATCTGGAGCTCGTAGTCGAAGTCGCTCACCGCGCGCAGGCCCTTGATCAGCACGCTCGCCTGCTGGGCGCGGCAGAAGTCGACCAGCAGGCCGCGGAACGACTCGACCCGCACGTTGTCGTACGAGGAGGTCACCTCGCGGAGCATGTCGATCCGCTCCTCGACCGTGAACAGCCCCTGCTTCGACTGGTTGACCAGCACGCCGACGATCACCTCGTCGAAGAGCCGGCTGGCCCGGCCGATGATGTCGAGGTGTCCGTTGGTGACCGGATCGAACGAGCCGGGACAGACAGCACGTCTCATGATCGGCGACCGTACCAAAGGGTGGTCTCGCCGTAGCGGCGGCTGCGCCCGGCAGTGATGCCCTCCACCCACTCCACCTCGCCGGTGCGGCTGGACCGCTCGACGACCACCAGGGCGCCCGGGGCCAGCCAGCCGCCGCCGACCAGCGCGGCCAGCATCGCGGTGATCTCCTCGCCGGGCACGGCGTAGGGCGGGTCGGCGAAGACCACGTCGTACGCCCCGCCGTCCGGGCCGGCGGCGAGCACGGTGGCCACCTTGCCGGTGACCAGTCGGGCGGCCGGGGCGGCCCGGAGCGCGGCGATGTTCTCCCGGATCACCCGGGCGGCCCGGGGGTCGGACTCGACGAGCAGCACGTGGGCGGCGCCCCGGGACAGCGCCTCCAGCCCGACCGCGCCGGAGCCGGCGTAGAGGTCGGCCACGCGGGCCCCGTCGAGATCCAGCTCGGCCTGCACCGCGCTGAACAGCGCCTCGCGGACCCGGTCCGAGGTCGGCCGGGTGCCGGCACCGGGCGGCGCGGCGATCCGCCGGCCGCCGAGCGCCCCGGCCACGATCCGGGTCACCGCCTGCTCCCGCACATGCCCCAGACGCTACGCGACGGCCGGACCGGGCCGGGCGGACCACCCGGCGCGACGGACGATCACCTGCCGTACATCAATGATCTCAAATTCATAACAGACCCTTTACGAGCCGTCGATAGCGGTAACGCCCACGGTGTCGATTTCGCTAGGGTCTGCCCGGTTGTCGGCTCGCCTCGCCGGCACCGGCGTCGGACGGCCGCCGCGCGGATCCGCACACCTCTTCGCGTGCGCCCCGGTCCCACGCAACCACCCCGAACCCCCCTCAATCCGGGAGTACCCGTGATCCGTACCAGGCTGTCGCCGCGGCGACCGCTCGCCGTGCTGGGCGCCGCCCTGCTCGGCCTCGCCGGGGCCGTGGCGGTCTCCGACCCCGCCAGCGCCCACCACACCACCGTCACCGCCACCTCCGCCTGCGACCAGCTCACCGGGGAGCGGGTCCTCACCTGGACGGTGGAGAACAGCGAGCGGGACAAGGCCGCCACGCTCCAGCAGGTCACCCCGAACCCGAAGACCGACGTGACCGTCGCCGTCGAGGGCGCGCCCGCCATCCCGCTGGAGGGCACCGTCGTCCCCGACGGCGGCTCCGTCCAGGCGGTCCAGCGGGTGCCCGGCGACACCCGGTCGGCCTCGCTGACCATCTACGCGCTGTGGAAGAAGAACGGCCAGGACCACACCGACACCGGCACCGTCGACCTGACCCGGGACGCGCCCTGCGCCCCGGCGCCCAGGTGCGTGGACCTCGACAAGGCAACCTACAGCCACACCTTCGACGGGCCGAAGGGCACCGCCACCGTCAAGCTCGACGGTGACCTGCCGCTCTGCGGCGACGGCAAGCAGTGGTTCACCCTGGTCTCCTACTTCGCCCCGCGCCCGCGCTTCGCCACCCCGCAGTACGTGCACGGCACGCCGGCCAGCGACTGGATCGGCGGCACCCGGACCGCCATCGACCTGAAGGTCGACCTGCCCGACTGCAACACCCAGGTGGACCTGATCTGGGGCGACACCAGCCAGGTCATCGACCCGCTGACCGAGGACGGCAAGCGGTACGGCAACCTCAAGCTCGGCTCCCCCGGCGCGCCCGGCAAGCGGTCGCACGGCCCGCAGGGCTGGTACAACGGCGGCGGCCGCAG
Source organism: Micromonospora sp. MH33 (assembly GCF_003013775.1). Taxonomy (NCBI): domain Bacteria; kingdom Bacillati; phylum Actinomycetota; class Actinomycetes; order Micromonosporales; family Micromonosporaceae; genus Micromonospora; species Micromonospora sp. MH33. The sequence continues at coordinate 4,993 of NZ_MUYZ01000277.1, read as the reverse complement.
CTGCACCAACCCCGCCTCGCTCTTCACCGCCAACTGCGACGGCACGGTCACCGTGGCGCTGAGCAACGACGGCAGCCTGAGCCGCTACCCGGTCGAGTTCGAGGTGCGCGGCGCCAACGGCTGGTCGAAGAAGGTGACCGTCGAGCCGGGCAAGGCGAACACCGACACCGTCGTCCCGGCCGCCAACGCCGGCACCGTCCAGGTGCTGGTCGACGGCAAGGTGCTCGACAAGGGCACCTACTCCTGGCAGCGCCCGGAGGACTGCCCGCTGCCGACGGTGGCCACCAAGGCCGACTGCGACACCTTCACCCTGACCGTGGCCAACCCGAAGGGTGGCCTGCCCGTGAAGGCCGAGCTGACCTACGGCGGGCGCACCGAGACCCGCACGGTCGCGCCGGGCAAGGCCGAGAAGGTGACCTTCAAGGCCGGCAAGGACGAGCAGGCCACCGTGGTCCTGCCCGACCTCGACCTGGAGATGGAGGCCGTCTACGCCCCCGAGCGGAACTGCGGTGGCGGCGGTGGCGGGGGCGCCGAGCCGGGCCTGCCGGTGACCGGCGCGGCGGCCGGCGTCATGGCGGCCGTGGCCGGTGCCCTGGTGGCGGCCGGCGCGGTGCTCTTCGTGGTGACCCGACGGCGACGGATCCGCTTCACCGCCTGACCTGAACGAAACCCGAGGGCGCGTCGATCACCCGGTCGGCGCGCCCTCGGCTCAATCCAGGAGCGCCGCCGACACCAGCGCGGGATCGACCTCGGCCTGGTTGGTCAGCAGCACCAGGCGCCGGTCCGAGTCGGGGAGCCAGCCGGCGAACGCCTTGTACCCGCCGTTGTCTCCGGAGTGGTGGATTGCCCGCTCCCCGGCCAGCGGGCCGACGAACCAGCCGTAGCCGTACGCCTCCCCGGGGCGGCCGGTCGGCGCGTGCGGGGTGATCATGGCGGCCACCGCGGCGGGCCCGAGCAGCCGGCCCCGGCATGGCACGTCCAGCCAGGTGAGCAGGTCGGCACCCGTGCACCAGACGTCCCCGGCGCCCATGCTCACCGTGTCCAGGTTCCAGGACGGCACCGGCCGGCCGCCCTCGTGCCCAACCGCCACGTCGTCCCGCCCGGCGGCGTCGCCGGCGAAGCTGCGCGTCATGCCGAGCGGCGCGAAGACCTCCTCGGCGAGGAACTCGGCGTACGGGCGGCCGGAAGCGCGTTCGACGGCCCGGGCCAGCAGGACGTAGCCGGGGCTGCTGTAGTGCCAGCCGGCGCCGGGGGCGAACAGCGGCGGCACGCCGGCGAAGACGGCCAGCAGCTTGTCGGGCTCGGCCGGCCCGGCCAGGTCGATCATCGGGTATTCCTCCCAATGACCCAGGCCGGAGGTGTGGGTGAGCAGGTGGTGCGGGGTGATCCCGGACCAGGCCGCCGGCGGGTCCGGAAGCCAGCGGTTGATCGGATCGTCCAGGCGCAGCGCGCCCCGCTCGGCGAGGAGCAGCACCGCGACGGCGGCCATCTGCTTGCTGATCGAGGCGATCTGGAACCGGGTCGCGCGGGTGCAGGGCGATCCGGCGTCGGCGGAGCCGGTGACCCGGTCCACCTGGAGATCGTCGCCCTGCGCCAGCAGGAGCACGCCGCGGTCGAGGAGTGGGGTCGGCATCGCCCGAGCCTAGGCCCGGCCGGCCGGCCGGTGGGGGCGCCGGGTCAGCCCTTCTCCAGGTATTCGGCGCGTTCCGCGTCGACCAGGGCGGCGACCGAGGCGGCCAGCGCCGGGTGGCGGGCCAGCTCCGGGTCCTCCTCGACCAGGGCGATCGCCTCGGCCCGGGCGTCCCGGATGAGGTCGGTGTCGCGCAGCAGCGACAGCAGCCGCAGGTGCGACCGGCGGCCGGACTGGGTGGCGCCCAGCACGTCGCCCTCCCGGCGCTGCTCCAGGTCCAGCTCGGCGAGCTTGAACCCGTCGGTGGTGGAGGCGACCGCGTCCAGCCGTTCCCGGGCCGGGGAACCCTCCATCGCCTCGGTGACCAGCAGGCAGAGGCCCGCGGCCGAGCCCCGACCCACCCGGCCGCGGAGCTGGTGGAGCTGGGAGACGCCGAACCGGTCGGCGTCCAGCACGATCATCACGGTGGCGTTGGGCACGTTCACGCCCACCTCGACCACCGTGGTGGCCACCAACACGTCCAGGTCACCGGCGGCGAAGGAGCGCATCACGGCGTCCTTCTCGTCGGCCGGCAGCCGCCCGTGCAGCACCCCGATCCGCAACCCGTGCAGCGGGCCCTCGGCGAGCAGCGGGGCCACCTCGGTGACGGCCACGGGCGGCCGGCGGCCGTTGTCGTCCTCGCGGGGAGCCTCCTCGTCCGAGGCCGGACCCTCACCGATCCGGGGGCACACCACGTACGCCTGGTGTCCCTTGGCGACCTCCTCGCGCAACCGGCGCCAGGCCCGGTCGAGGAAGGCCGGCTTCTCGGCGGCCGGCACCACGTGCGAGGCGATCGGGGAGCGGCCCTGCGGCAGCTGCGACAGGGTGGAGATCTCCAGGTCGCCGTAGACGGTCATGGCGACCGTGCGCGGGATCGGGGTGGCGGTCATCACCAGCACGTGCGGCGGCTGGTCGGCCTTGGCCCGCAGCGCGTCCCGCTGCTCCACACCGAACCGGTGCTGCTCGTCGACCACCACGAGCCCCAGGTCGGAGAAGTCGACCCCCTCGTAGAGCAAGGCGTGGGTGCCGAGCACGATGCCGGCGCGCCCCTCGGCCACCTCGGTGAGCGTCCGCCGGCGGGCGGCCGCGCCCAGCGAGCCGGTGACCAGCTCCACCCGGGTGGCGTCGTCGGCGGCGCCCAGCTCGCCCGCCTGCGCGAGCGGGCCGAGCAGGTCGAGCATGCCCCGGTGGTGCTGGGCGGCGAGCACCTCGGTCGGGGCGAGCAGCGCGGCCTGCCCGCCGGCGTCGACCACCTGGAGCATGGCCCGCAGCGCGACGACAGTCTTGCCGCTGCCCACCTCGCCCTGGAGCAACCGGTGCATCGGGTGCGCGGTGGCCAGGTCGGCGGCGATCTCCCGGCCGACGGCCTGCTGGCCGGAGGTCAGCTCGTACGGCAGCCGGGCGTCGAACGCGTCCAGCAGCCCGCCCGGCTTCGCGGGCCGGGCCTTCGCGGGGCAGGCCGCCGCCCGGTGCTTGCGCTGCACCAGGGTGAGCTGCACGGCGAACGCCTCGTCCCACTTGAGCCGGCGGCGCGCCCGGTACAGCTCCTCCTTGCTGGACGGCCGGTGGATCTCGCGCAGCGCGGCGCCGATGCCGACCAGGTTTCGGCTGGCCCGCACGGTGGCGGGCAGCGGGTCGTCCGGCGGAGTGAAGGTGTCCAGCACCACCCGCACGCAGCGGGCGATCACCCAGGTCGGCACGGCCGCCGCGGCCGGGTAGACCGGGATCAGCGCCCCGGCGAACTCCTCGACCTCCTCGTTGGCCGCCGCCTCGCCGTCGCCGCCCTCGCCGAGCAGCACGTACTCCGGGCCGTTGAGCTGCCGCTTGCCCCGGAACTCGGTGACCTTGCCGGCGAACAGCCCCCAGCGGCCGGGGCGCAGCTCCCGCTCCCGCCACGCCTGGTTGCCGAAGAAGGTGAGGGTGAGCAGCCCGCCGGAGCCGTCGCCGACGGTAACCTCCAGCAGGTTTCCCCGGCGCTGCCGCATCGGCCGGACCGCGGTGCGCTGCACCTGGGCCAGCACGGTGACCTGCTCCCCCACGTCCAGCGAGCGGATGTCGGTGTGCTCGCCGCGCTCGTCGTAGCGGCGAGGGAAGTGGTAGATCAGGTCGCCGGCGGTGTGCAGGTCGAGGTGGCTCGCCAGGGCCTTGGCGGTGCGCTCACCGACCAGCTTCTTCAGCGGCGTGTCCACGGTGGCCGGTTCGCTCGTCATTCGACCCCCACGAGGAGCGGATAGTGCGGCTGCCCGCCCTCGTACGCCTGCACCTCGACGAACGGCCAGGACCGCTCGACGTGCTCGCGTACCCGGTCGGCCAGCCCGGCCGGGGCGTCCGCCCCGCAGAGCAGGGTGACCAGCTCGCCGCCGCCGCCCAGCATCCGGTCGACCATGGCGGTGCAGGTGTCGAGGAGGTCGGCGCCGATGAGGTGCACCTCCCCCTCGACCAGCGCCAGCACGTCGCCCGGCCGGCACGGCCCGGCCACCGTGAGCGCCTCCTTGCTCGCGTGGCAGACCTCGGCGTAGCGGCAGGCGCCGGCCGCCTCGGCCATGGCGATGACGTCGTCCTCGAAGCGCCGCTTCGGGTCCCGCACGGCGAGGGCGGCCAGGGCCTGCACCGGGGACCGGGTGGGCACGACGCTCACCTTCACCCCGAGCCGGTGCGCCTCCCGGGCGGCCGCGCTCGCCACCGACTGGGTGTTGGGGTCGTTGGGCAGCACCACCACCCGGGCCGCGGCGGTGGCCCGGATCGCGTCGAGCAGCTCGCCGGTGGACGGGTTGGCCGGCACCACGATGGCGCCCTCGGCGCCGAACAGGTCGGCGATGCCGGCGCCGGTGGCCACCACCACGGCGGCCCGGCCGTCGGGCAGCGGCGCCGGCAGGGGCGCGGCCGGGGCCACCTGGTCGGCGAACCGGGTCACCGTGATCCGGTGCGGCCGGCCGGCCACCACGCCGGCCTCGACGGCCGCCCCGACGTCGTTGACGTGCACGTGCACGTTCCACGTGCCGCCACCCGGGCCGCCGTCGCCGACGATCACCATCGAGTCGCCGAGGCCGTCCAGCTCGCCGCGCAGCCGGGCCACCGCCTCGTCCGTGGCGTCGAGCAGGTACTGCACCTCGTAGGCGTACGCGGGGGAGCCGGTCTCCCGGACCGCGGTGGCGGGCGGGCGGACCGCGGGCGGCGCGGGGGCCGGACGCGGCGGGCTCTCCCCGGTGACCACCTCGACCAGCGCGTCGAGCAGCAGGCAGAGGCCGCGCCCGCCCGCGTCGACCACGCCGGCCCGGGCCAGCGCGGGCAACTGCTCGGGGGTACGCGCCAGCGCGCGGGCCG
>NZ_MUYZ01000276.1:0-9317 GCF_003013775.1 Micromonospora sp. MH33 | reverse complement strand
CGCCCGCTCCACCGCGTCCACCAGCAGCAGCGCGGGCCGGCCGCCGAGCCGGCAGGAGAGATCGGCCAACCGGTTCACGCCCAGCACGGCGACCGAGGCGGCGAGCACGTCGGCGGCGTCCGAGCCCTCGCCGACCAGCACGCCGGCCACGCCGGCCGGGTGCTCGGCGGCCGCCGCGTGGGCGACGGTGAGGGCGAGCGCGGTCTTGCCGACCCCGGCAAGCCCGACCAGGCTCACCACCGGATGCTCGGAGAGCAGGACGCCCAACTCGGCGACGTCGCGGTCCCGGCCGAGCAGCGGGACCGGCTGAGGCAGCGCGATCGGCGTACCCGGATCGGTGGCGGCGGAGCCGGTGACCGGAAGGTGGCTCGCCGCCCGGCCGGGCACGGCGGCCTGGGCGGCGTCGGGACCGCTGACCGGGAGGTGGCTCGCCGCCCGGCCGGGCACGGCGGTCTGGGCCCGAGCCGGGCGGGCGGCGGCCAGGAACGCCTGCCGGGTCGGACCGGTCAGGCCGAGGGCGTCGGCGAGCAGGTCGACGGTGGTGCGCTGGGGTCGGGTGGCCCGCCCCCGCTCCAGATCGCGGACGGTCCGCACGCCGACACCGGCCCGGGTGGCCAGCTCGGCCTGGGTGAGGCCGGCGGCGAGCCGGTGCCCGCGCAGCAGGTCGGGTAGCTGGGCACCGCCACCCGGGCTCCGCGAACGATCATGATCGGGAGTCATGGGCACGAAGAGTACGGATCGGGTCGGACGCTCCACAGCCCATCGTCGGCCAGCCGACCGTCCACTGCGGATATCCGACAGACGGCTGAGCGCCCGGGCCCGAACGGCCCGGGCGGGCGCGGCTCACATGCCGAGATCGCGGGCGATGATCATGCGCTGCACCTCGCTGGTGCCCTCGCCGATCTCCAGGATCTTGGAGTCCCGCCAGAAGCGGGCCACCGGGTACTCGTTCATGAAGCCGTAGCCGCCGTGGATCTGGGTGGCCTCGCGGGCGTTGTCCACCGCGATGGTGCTGGCGTGCAGCTTGGCGATGGCCGCCTGCCGCTTGAACGGCTCGCCGGCCAGCATCCGGGCGGCCGCGTCGTAGTAGGCCAGCCGGGCGGTGTGCGCCTTCAACTCCATGTCGGCGACCTTGAACTGGATCGCCTGGTACGCGCCGATCGGCCGGCCGAACGCCTGGCGCTCCTTCGCGTACCTGATCGACTCGTCGACGCAGCCCTGGGCGAGGCCGACCGCCAGGGCGGCGATGGCGATCCGCCCCTCGTCGAGGATGCGCAGGAACTGGGCGAAGCCCCGGCCGCGCTCGCCGAGCAGGTTCTCGGCCGGCACCCGGCAGTCGTCGAAGGTCAGCTCGTGGGTGTCGGAGGCGGTCCAGCCGACCTTCGAGTAGCCGGGCGCCACGCTGAAGCCGGGCGTGCCGGACGGGACGATGATGGTGGACAGCTCCTTGGAGCCGTCCGGCTTCGTGCCGGTGACGGCGGTGACCGTGACCAGCGCAGTGATGTCGGTGCCGGAGTTGGTGATGAACGCCTTCGAGCCGTTGATCACCCACTCGTTGGTCGACTCGTCCAGGACCGCCCGGGTCTGGGTGCCGCCGGCGTCCGACCCGGTGCCCGGCTCGGTCAGCCCGAAGCCCGCGAGGGCCTCGCCGCTGAGCAGCTTCGGCAGCCACTGCGCCTTCTGCTCGTCGGTGCCGAACCGGTAGATCGGCATCGCGCCGAGGGAGACCGCCGCCTCGAGCGTGATGGCCACGCTGGAGTCGACCCGGGCCAGTTCCTCCAGGGCCAGGCAGAGGGCGAAGTAGTCGCCGCCCATGCCGCCGTGCTCCTCGGGGAAGGGCAGGCCGAACAGGCCCATCTTGCCCATCTGGCGGATGATCTCGTACGGGAAGGTGTGCTGCTCGTAGTGCTCGGCGATGGCCGGGGCGACCACTTCGCGGGCGAAGTCCCGCACGCTCTCCCGCAGCGCCTCTTGTTCCTCGCTGAGCCGGAAGTCCATCTGATCCTCCTGGTGGGATGCCTTTGTGGACGGCCGCCGGGCGCTCGTGACGCCGGGTCGGGTGGTGCGGGCCGGGATGGGGTCAGACCGGGGTGACGCCGTGCCGGCGCCTGGCGAAGTGCCGCTCCTTGCCGCGCGCGGCGGCGAACCGGCGGACCAGCTCGGCGCGCAGCTCGTGCGGCTCGACGATGGCGTCCACCACCAGCTCGCTGGCGAGCCGGACGATGTCGATGTCGCGCTCGTACTCCTCGCGCTTCGCGGCGACGAAGGCGGCCCGCTCGGCTTCGTCCGAGATCGCGGCGATCTTGTTGGCGTAGACGGCGTTGACCGCGGCCTCCGCGCCCATCACCGCGATCTTGGCGGTGGGCAGCGCGATGGTGGCGTCCGGCTCGAAGCCGGGGCCGGCCATCGCGTAGAGGCCGGCGCCGTACGCCTTGCGGACCACCACGCAGATCTTGGGCACGGTCGCCTCGGAGATCGCGGTGATCATCTTGGCGCCGTGCCGGATGATGCCCTGCTTCTCCACGGCGCTGCCGACCATGAATCCGGGCACGTCGCTGAGGAACAGCAGCGGCACGTTGAACGCGTCGCAGAGCTGCACGAACCGGGTCGCCTTGTCGGCCGAGTCGACGAAGAGCACGCCGCCCTTGAACATCGAGTTGTTGCCGACCACGCCGACGACCTCGCCGTTCAGCCGGCCGAAGCCGATGGTCAGCTCCTTGGCCCAGAGCGCCTGGATCTCGAAGAAGCTGCCCTCGTCGAGCAGGCCCTTGACGTAGCGGCGCATGTCGAACGCCTGCCGCTCGCTGGCCGGGACCAGCGCGGCCAGGTCGGCCTTCTCCGGGGCCGGCGTCGCCTCGGCGGCCGGCGGGGCCTGGGTCCAGTTGGTCGGCAGGTAGGACAGGTAGCGTTTGACCGTGTCGAGCGCCTCGGCCTCGGTCTTGCAGAGGAAGTGCCCGACGCCGGACTCGGCGCAGTGCACCTTGGCCCCGCCCATCGCCTCCAGCGTGGTCTTCTCCCCGGTGACCATCTCGACCATCCGGTCGGAGCCGAGGTACATGCTGGCGTTGCCCTCGACCATGGCGACCACGTCGCAGAACGCCGGAATGTAGGCGCCGCCCGCCGCGCTCGGCCCGAACAGGGCGCAGGCCTGCGGGATGGAGCCCGAGGCGCGAACCTGGTTCCAGAAGATCTTGCCGGCGCCGCGCCGGCCGGGGAAGAGGTCGACCTGGTCGGTGATCCGGGCCCCGGCCGAGTCGACCAGGTAGACCATGGGCACGCTTGTCGAGTAGGCCCGCTCGATGATCCGGATGATCTTCTCGACGGTACGGGCGCCCCAGCTGCCGGCCTTCACCGTGGAGTCGTTCGCCATGAGGCAGACCGGCCGGCCGTCGATGGTGGCGGTGCCGGTGACCACGCCGTCGGCGGGCAGCCCCTCGGCCGTCGCGTTGGCGTAGAGCCCGTCCTCGACGAAGGAGCCCTCGTCGACCAGGTACGCGACCCGCTCGCGGGCGAAGAGCTTGCCCTTGGCGGCGTTCGCCGCGTGGTACTTGTCCGCACCGCCGGCCTTGGCGCGCTTGCGCAGCTGCTCCAGAGCCTCACCGTCGAGCGTCACGCCGACTCCCGTTGCCACCGGTCGCCCCAGGGGCGCCCCAACCGACCTGAACGATCGTTAGGCTATCCCATCCCCGCCCCCTCCGGCGACCCCGCCGGGCTTGGAGACGCGCCAGGCCGGTCGCGCGGGGGCGCGGCCGGCCTGGCGGTGAGGGTGTGCCGGGTCAGGAGGGGATCGGGGTGAGGCGGGTACGAGGGCCGGCGCGGAGGACGCCGGAGGGAAGCTTCTTGCCGACCAGGTGCTCGGCCAGCTCGGCGGCCCCGACGAGGGCGTCCAGGTCGATCCCGGTGTCGATGCCCATGTCGTGCAGCATGTGCACGGCCTCCTCGGTGGCCAGGTTGCCGCTGGCGCCCGGGGCGTACGGGCAGCCGCCGAGGCCGCCGACGCTCGCGTCGAACTCGGTGATGCCCAGCTCCATGGCGGTGAGCATGTTGGCCAGCGCGGTGCCCCGGGTGTTGTGGAAGTGCAGCAGCACCGGCACGTGGGCGTTGCGGTCACGGACCGCGGTGACCAGCTCACGGACCCGCCGGGGCGTACCCATGCCGGTGGTGTCGCCGAAGGCCACCCGGTCCGCGCCGTCCCGGACCACCCGGTCGACGATGCCGGCCACCCGCTTCGGGTCGACGTCCCCCTCGTACGGGCAGCCGAAGCTGGTCGCCACGATCACCTCGGCGGTCGCGCCCGCCCCGTGCAGCAGGTCGATCAGCTCGGCGATGTCGTCCAGCGACTGCTCGGTGGAGCGGTTGACGTTGCGCCGGTTGTGCGTGTCGCTGGCCGAGACCACCACCTCGATCTCGGTGAAGCCGGCGGCGAGGGCGCGCTGGGCACCCCGGGTGTTCGGCACCAGCGCGGAGTAGCGCACCCCGTCGGCCTTCGCGGCCCGCTGCCACACCTCGTCGGCGTCGGCCATCTGCGGGATCGCCTTCGGGTGCACGAAGGACACGGCCTCGATCCGCCGCACGCCCGTACCCGAGAGCGCGTCGATCAGCCGCACCTTGGCCTCGGTCGGGATCGGCTCCTCGTTCTGGAGCCCGTCCCGCGGCCCGACCTCCCGGATGGAGACGAACTCCGGCAGTTCCGCCATAAGGGGTCACCTCACTGTGACGGTGTTACGTGATGGGTTCTCCCAGCATCCCACCCCCGGCCGATGGGCCGGATCGTCAGCGCATGCGGGACACGATGCCGGTGTCGTAGTCGCCGGAGAGGAACTCGCGGTTCTCCAGCAGTTCGGCGAAGAAGGGGAGGTTGTTCTTCGGGCCGGCGATCTCGAACTGGGCCACCGCAGCCCTGGCCCGCTCGACCGCCTCGTCCCGGGTGGCGCCGCTGACGATCAGCTTCGCCATCAGGCTGTCGTAGAACGGGGTGACCGTGTTGCCGGCGACGTAGCCGGAGTCGACCCGGACGCCCTCCCCGGCCGGCTCGTTCCAGGTGGTGATCGCGCCCGGGCCGGGCAGGAACCGCTTCGGGTCCTCGGCGTTGATCCGCAGCTCGATGGCGTGCCCGCGCGGCGCGAGCGCGTCCGGGTCGAAGGTCGGGGCCAGCCCGGCGGCCACCCGCAACTGCTCCTCGACCAGGTCGACGCCGTAGACGTACTCGGTGACCGGGTGCTCGACCTGGAGCCGCGTGTTCATCTCCAGGAAGAAAAACTCATCGGACGCGGGGCTGCTGCCCTGGAAGTCCCGCTCACGCGGGACCAACAGGCACTCGACCGTGCCCGCGTTGCGGTAGTTGACCGCCTCGCCCGCCCGGACCGCCGCCGCCAGGAACCGCGCACGCAGCTCGGGCGAGACCGCCGGGGACGGGGACTCCTCGACCAGCTTCTGGTTGCGCCGCTGCACCGAGCACTCGCGCTCGCCGAGGGCCACCACCCGGCCGTCGGCCAGGCCGAGGATCTGCACCTCGACGTGGCGTACCCGGGGGAAGTAGCGCTCGATCAGCACCGAGCCGTCGCCGAACATCCGCTCGGCGAACGAGCGGACCTTGTCGTACTCGGTGCGCAGCGCGGCCTCGTCGGTCGCCACGCCCATGCCCATGCCGCCGCCACCGGCCGCGGCCTTGACCATCACCGGGTAGCCGATCTCCGCGGCGGCGGCGACCGCCGCGTCCAGGTCGGCCGCCGGCTCGGTGGTGCCGGGCGCGACCGGCACCCCGGCCGCCGCCATCAGGTTCCGGGCGTTGATCTTGTCGCCCATCGCGGTGATCGCGTCCGCGCCGGGTCCGACCCAGATCAACCCGCTGGCCTCGACGGTACGGGCGAAGTCCGCGTTCTCGGACAGGAAGCCGTAGCCGGGGTGGATCGCCTGGGCGCCGGTGTCCTTCGCGGCGGCGAGAATCGCCTCGACGTTGCGGTAGCTAAGTGCGGGATTGGCGGGGCCGACACAGACCGCCTCGTCGGCCTCGGTCACGAACGGCAGGCCGGCGTCGGCCTCCGAGTGCACCGCGATCGCACGGATCCCGAGCTTCTTCGCGGTACGGATGATCCGGCGCGCGATCTCGCCACGGTTGGCGATCAGCAGCGACTCGATCATGGTTTCCTCCAGCGTCCGGGGGTGGGGACGCTGTCAGGTAACCACGGACCACCCGTCACCCACGAGTCGACCCGGGTTCCCAGTGCGCTCAGGCGGGGTCGGTAGGGGCGAGGAGCGCGGCCAGCGTCGCCCCGCGCAGCAGCTCGGCCCGGCGCCGGCGGTCCACCTCGCCACCGAGGAACGGGGTGGAGTTCATCAGGCCGAACGCCGCGTGCGCGAGCACCCGCGCCTCGCCGTCCGGCAGCCCCGGGTGCAGTGCGGTCAGCACGGTCACCCACTCCTCGACGTACATCCGCTGGAGCCGGCGGATGCGGCGGCGCGGCTCGTCCGGGAGGCGGTCCAGCTCGTGCAGGTGCAGGGCGATCACCGCCGGGTTGGCCAGCGCGAAGTCGACGTGGAAGTCGATCAGCGACTCCAGGGTGCCGCGCGGGTCGTCGGGGTGGTTGGCGGCCCGCTCCTTGCCGCCGGCGAGCAGCCCCTCGCTGACCGGGATCAGCGCGGCGACCAGCATCGCCTCCTTGCCGGCGAAGTGGTGGTAGAGCGCCGGACCGGTTACCCCGGCGGCGGCGCCGATGTCGTCCATCGACACGCCGTGGTAGCCGCGCGCCGCGAAGAGCCCGACCGCGATCTCCAGGATCTCGTCCCGCCGGGACCGGCGCCGGCCCGCACCCGTCGCGCCGTTCGCCGCGCCCCGCGCCTGCTGTTCCACCGCCACCGGACCAGCCTAGACCGCACACCCAAGCTGGTGGAGTCTCGGTTACCCGTCGGTCGCCTCACATTCCGGGCCGCTTGACCCTCGACCGGGTTCAGGCCACAGGGTCCGTCGGCATGACCGCTCCCGCGCTCGGCCGCGACTACCGACTGCTCTGGTCCGCCGCCGTCTCGTCCCGGTTCGGCGACGCGCTGCGTACGCCGGTTCTGGCCCTGCTGGCCGCCGCGCTCACCCGCGACCCCCGGGCGATCGCCGCGGTGACCGTGGCCGGGCAACTCCCACCGCTGCTGTTCGGGCTGCTCGGCGGCGCGTACGCCGACCGGTGGGACCGGCGCCGGACGATGGCGGCGGTGGACGGGACGCGGGCCGTGGTGGTGGCCGCGCTGGCCGGGCTGGTCGCCACCGGCCGGGCCGGGGTCGCCGCGCTGGCCGCCGCCGCGTTCCTCCTCGCCACCCTGGGCACGCTCTTCGACGCGTCCGCCTTCGCGCTGCTGCCGTCGCTGGTGTCGCCGGCCGGTCTGGCCACCGCCAACGGCCGGCTCCAGGCCGGCACGGCCGTGGCGGGCGGCCTCCTCGGCACCCCGCTGGCCGGCGTCCTCTTCGCCCTGGCCGCGTCGCTCCCGTTCGCCGTGGACGCGCTCACCTTCGCCCTCGCGGCCGCTCTCGTCCTCACCCTCCGCCCGCTGCCGCCGGGACCGCCCCGGCCCGCGCGGCGCGGGGTGTGGCGGGAGGCGTGGGCCGGAATGCGGTGGGTGCGCCGGGACCGGGTGCTGTGGGGGATCGCCCTCGCCTCGGCCGGGTCGAACCTGGCGATCAGCGGGATGATGGCGGTGCTGGTGCTCTACGCCCTCGGGGCGCTGCGGGTGCCGGCGCAGGCGTACGGGTTGTTCGCGGCCGGGGTGGTGGCCGGCGGCCTGCTCGGGGCACTGGTCGCCGGGCGGCTGGCGGCCCGGTTCGGCACCCTGCCCGCGCTGCGCGCGGTGCTGCTCGGGCAGACCGTGGCGCTGGCCGGGTTCGCCCTGGCCCGCGACCCGCTGACCGGGGGCCTCGCGCTGGCCGGGTTCGCCGCCGGCACCACGATCTGGAACAGCCTCTGGTCGGCGTACGGGCAGCGGCAGGTGCCGGCGGAGCTGCTCGGACGGGTCGGCGCGGCGCAGCGGGTGGTCGGCCTGGCCGCCGCGCCGCTCGGGGCGGCGCTGGCCGGACTCGCCGGCGAGGCGTACGGGGTGGGCCCGGTGATCGGCGCGGCGGCGTGCGTGTTCGCCCTGGTCACCGCCGGGGCGTGGGGAACGCTACGCGGAACCGCCTGACCCGGCCGGGTCAGCGGCCGGGTCAGCCGCCGACGATCTTGCCCGGCTCGTCGCCTCGCACGACGGGGGCCCGGACCAGGTTGCCCCACTCGGTCCACGAGCCGTCGTAGTTGCGCACCCGCGGGAATCCGAGCAGGTGGTGCAGCACGAACCAGGTGTGGCTGGACCGCTCGCCGATCCGGCAGTACGCCACCACGTCGTCGGACGGGCTCAACCCGAGCTGGTCCACGTAGATGGCGCGCAGCTCGTCCACCGGCTTGAAGGTGCCGTCCTCGTTCGCGGCGGCCTTCCACGGCTTGCTCACCGCGCCCGGGATGTGCCCGCCGCGCAGCGCGCCCTCCTGCGGGTAGGCCGCCATGTGCAGCATCTCGCCGGTGTACTCCCCCGGCGACCGCACGTCGACCAGCGGCCGGCCGGCGGACACGTGCGCCATCACCTCGTCGCGGAACGCCCGGATCGGCGCGTCGTTCCGCTCCGGCACCGGGTAGTCGGCGCGCGGCCGGGTCACCTTGTCCTTGGACATCTCGCGCCCCTCAGCGACCCACTTCATCCGGCCACCGTCGAGCAGCCGGACGTCGGCGTGGCCGAAGAGCCCGAACACCCAGAGGGCGTACGCGGCCCACCAGTTGAAGTTGTCGCCGTAGAAGACCACCGTGTCGTCGCGGCCGATGCCCTTGGCGGCGCACAGCTCGGCGAAGCTCTTGGCGTCCAGGTAGTCCCGGGTCACCTGGTCGTTCAGCTCCGTGTGCCAGTCGACCTTCACGGCGCCGGGGATGTGGCCGGTGTCGTAGAGCAGGACGTCCTCGTCGGACTCGACCACCACGAGGCCCTCGTCGCCCAGGTGCTCGGCCAGCCACTCCGTGGTGACCAGGCGCTGCGGGTCGGCGTACGACTGGAGGTGCGGATTCGGATCACTCGGCACAGGCATGAGCCCCAAGGTACGCCGGATCACCCGGTCGGAACCGGCCATCCCGAATCGGGGCCGACGGATGTGGCGGCCCACACCGGGCCGGCGGGTCAGGCGCGGCGGTGCACCAGCCGCCCGGCCACCACCGTGGCCAGGCAGGAGCCGTCGGCGCCGAAGACGGCCAGGTCGGCCCGGCCGCCGACCTCCAGCGCCGCCGGCCGGGCGGCGGCGAGCACCGCCACCTCGT
>NZ_MUYZ01000275.1:0-9432 GCF_003013775.1 Micromonospora sp. MH33 | reverse complement strand
GCCGGTGGCCGGGGCGGCCCTGCCCGGCGCCGCCGAGCTGCGCCGCTGGCTGCGCGAGCGGCTGCCGGCGTACCTGGTGCCGACCGCGTTCGTGCCGCTGGACGCGCTGCCGGTGACCGCCAACGGCAAGCTGGACCGGGCCGCCCTGCCGGCGCCGACCGGCCCGGCCGAGACGGACCGCCCGTACGTCGAGCCGCGCACCGAGGCCGAGGCGACCCTGGCGAAGCTCTGGGCGGAGACCCTGCGGCTGGACCGGGTCGGGGTGCACGACGACTTCTTCGACCTCGGCGGCCACTCGCTGGCCATCGTGCGGCTCGCCGCCCGCGCCTGCGACCTGGGGCTGCCCGTCGGGGTGGCCGACATCCTGGAGCACCCCACGGTGGCCGCGCTGGCCGCCGCGGTCGGCACCCGGGAACCCGTCCCGGCGGGGACCGCGGTACGCCGGGACGGCGGCGTGGTGGTGACCCTGCGCGACGGCGACGCCGGGCAGCGTCCGCTGTGGTGCGTGCACCCCAGCGGCGGCAGCGTCGCCTGGTACCTGCCGCTGGCCCAGGCGCTGCCCGCCGGCCGGCCGGTGCTCGGCCTCCAGGCCCGCGGCATCGACGGCGGCGTGGACGCCGACACCATGACCGGCCTGGCCGAGGACTACCTGCGCGAACTGCGGGCGCGCCAGCCGCACGGCCCGTACGCGCTGCTCGGCTGGTCGATGGGGGGCAACATCGCCCAGGAGATGGCGATCCGGCTGACCGAGGCCGGCGAGCGGGTGGACGTCCTGCTGCTGCTCGAACCGGCCGTGCCGGACGAGGCCGGGATGTTCGCGGTCACCGAGGCGCTGGACCTGCTCGACCGGGCGGTGGCCATGCGCGCGGCGATCCGGGAGCTGACCCCGGGCACCCCGGCCCGGCTCAGCCAGGAACGCGAGCTGGTCGCCACGCTGCGCGCGGCCGGCGTCAACGAGGCCGAGGCGGAACTGGGCGCCGACTGGCCGGTGGCGATGTGGACCGCGCTGCTGCGCGCCGCCGCCGCCGCCTACCGGCCGGCGCCGTACCGGGGGCCGGCGCACCTGCTGGTCAGCGCCGAGGCGACCACCGCCGGTCCGGGCCGGCCCTCGGTGGTCGCCGGGGAGAGCTGGCCCACCTACGAGCGGCGCTGCCGGGAGCTGTTCCCGGGCGCGCTCACCGTCCACCACCTGCCCGGCACCCACCGGAGCATGGTCACCGACCCGGGCGTGGCGGCCGTCGCCGCCCTCGCCGCCGAGCTGCTGGAGCGTACGGCATGACCGCCGCCACCGTCACCGACCGTTACCTGCTGGACGACGACCTCGTCGCCGACCCGTACCCGTACCTGGCGGGGCTGCGGGCCGCCGCGCCGGTGCACTGGAGCCCGGTGCACCGGGCCTGGCTGGTCACCGGCTACGAGCCGGCGGCGGCCTGCTACACCGAGCCGGCGATCTCCGCCGACCGGATCAGCCCGATGCTGGCGCAGACCCCGCTGGAGCTGCTGAGCCCGGAGGCGGCCCGCGCCTTCAAGATCATGGCCGGCTGGATGGTCTTCGTGGACCCGCCGGAGCACCGCCGGCTGCGTGGCGTCTTCCGGGGCGCGTTCGGGGCCCGCCAGGTGCGCCGCAACCGACCCATGGTGCAGGCCGCGGTGGCGCGGCTGGCCGCCCGGGCCGGCGCCGGCGGCGAGGTCGTCGACCTGCTCACCGAGTTCGCCCGGCCGCTGCCGGCCACCGTCGCGGCGGCCTGGATGGGCGTGCCGGTCGAGGACACGGAGATGTTCCAGCGCTGGGCCATCCAGGTCGGCGACCTGGCGCTCGGCGCGGTGCAGTCGCCGGAGGAGCACGAGCGCTCCCAGCGCGCGCTGCTGGACCTCTTCGACTACCTGAGCGGGCTGGTCCGCGCCCGCCGGGCCGCGCCGCGCGAGGACCTGATCAGCGCGGCGCTGGCCAACGGCCTGGTCGGCGAGTCGGTCAGCGAGGACGAGTTCGTCGCCATGCTCACCCACGTGGCGTTCGCCGGCGGCGAGACCACCAGCAACCTGATCGCCGTGGGGGTGTGGAACCTGCTGCGCCACCCCGACCAGCTCGCCCTGCTGCGCGCCGAGCCGGACCTCGGCCCGGTGGCCGTCGAGGAGCTGCTGCGCTTCGACGGGCCGTCCAAGATGTCCATCCGGCACGTCAAGGACGACTTCGAGCTGGGCGGCCAGCGGCTGCGCGCCGGGCAGCGGCTCTACGTGGTGACCGCCGCCGCCAACCGCGACCCGGCCCGCTTCGACCGTCCCGACGAACTGGACCTGCGCCGGCACCCGAACCCGCACCTGGGCTTCGGGCAGGGCGCGCACTTCTGCCTCGGCGCGCCGCTGGCCCGGCTGGTGGCCGGGTCGGCGCTGACCGACCTGCTGGCCGCGGCGCCGGGGCTGGCGCTCGCCGGCGGCGCGGTCCGCTGGCAGCCCTCGCTGCTCAACCGCAGCCTCCAGGCCCTGCCGGTCCGGCTGTGACCCCCGGCGGGACGGCCACCGGTCGTCCCGCCCCGCACACCTCCCGGTCGCCGACCGGGGCATCCGTCCAAGAGATCAAGACGAGAAGGAGAACGGCGATGGCCGTTGACGACGATGACCGCACCTACCGCGTCGTGGTGAACCACGAGGAGCAGTACTCGATCTGGTTCGCCGAGCGCGAGCTGCCGGCGGGCTGGACCGCCACCGGCTTCGAGGGCAGCCGCGCGGACTGCCTGGCGCACATCGACGAGGTGTGGACCGACATGCGCCCGAAGAGCCTGCGCGAGCGGATGGCCGCCGCGCAGGGCTGACCCGCCGCGGGTCGGGGTGGTCCGGACCGGACCACCCCGACCGGGCCGCCGGCCGGCGGCCACCCCTGTTCCGATCCCGCTGACAACGAGGCGACGGTGATGAAGGTCTTTTCCCACGAACGTCTGGCGCGACTCGCCAGCGAGCGTGGCATGCCCGAGGAGTACCTGCACGACCTACGGGTCGTCTCCTCGGTACTGCCGTTCAAAGTCAACCAGTACGTCGTGGACGAGCTCATCGACTGGTCCGCCGTCCCGGACGACCCGATCTTCCGGCTCACCTTCCCGCACCGGGACATGCTGCCGGCGGACATCTACGAGCACCTGTCGGCGCTGCACCTCTCCGCCGCCGACCCGGGCGTGATCCGCAAGGCCGCCCGGGACGCCCACGCCCAGCTCAACCCCAACCCGGGCGCCCAGTTGGAGGCGAACGTGCCGACCCACCGGGGCCGGCGGCTGCTCGGTCTCCAGCACAAGTACGCCGAGACCGTGCTGGTCTTCCCCTCTCAGGGGCAGACCTGCCACTCGTACTGCGGCTACTGCTTCCGCTGGGCCCAGTTCGTCGGCAACGCCGAGATCCGCCAGGCCGCCTCCGGGGTCGCGGACGTGGTCGCGTACCTGGCCGACAGCCCGACCGTCACCGACGTCCTGTTCACCGGCGGCGACCCGATGATCATGAGCGCGGCGGTGCTGGACCGTTGGGTGTCGCCGCTGCTGGACCCGGCGCTGGAGCACATCCGCACCGTCCGCTTCGGCACCAAGGCGCTGTCCTACTGGCCGGCCCGGTTCACCACCGACCACGACGCCGACGACGTGCTGCGCCTGTTCGAGCGGATCGTGGCCAGCGGCCGGCACGTCGCCGTGATGGCCCACTTCTCCCACCCCCGCGAACTCGCCACCGACCAGGCCCGGCGGGCCATCGCCCGGATCCGGGCCACCGGCGCGGTGATCCGCGCCCAGGCCCCGCTGATCGCCCACGTCAACGACCGGGCGCAGGACTGGGCCACCATGTGGCAGAAGCTGGTGGAACTCGGCGTGGTGCCGTACTACATGTTCGTGGAACGCGACACCGGCGCCCGCAGCTACTTCAGCGTGCCGCTCACCCGGGCCTGGCAGGTCTACACCGACGCCATCCGCTCGGTCTCCGGGCTGGCCCGCACCGCCCGCGGCCCCGTGATGTCCGCCGCCCCCGGTAAGGTCCTCGTCGACGGGGTGGTCCGGATCGGCGGCGCCGAGGTGTTCAGCCTGCGGCTGCTCCAGGCCCGCGACGCGGCCGACGTGGGGCGGCAGTTCTTCGCCCACCACGACCCGGCGGCCGAGTGGTTCGACGACCTGCGCCCCGCCTTCGGCTCCTGGTGGCCGGCATGAGCCGCGCCGCCGAACCGACCCTGACCGCACCCGACGAGGGGCAGGTGCCCACCGTGACCGACACGACGGCGACCGCGACGGCGGTGGCCGGGACGGACCGGCCGGCCAGTCTCTGGCGCAACCGCGACTTCAACCTGCTCTGGATCAGCCAGAGCCTCTCCGACCTCGGCGCCGCCATGTCCAACCTGGCCATGCCGCTGCTGGTGCTCTGGCTGACCGGCTCCGCCGCCCAGGCCGGCCTGGTCGGCACGGCGGGCCTGCTCACCACGCTGGTCTGCCGGCTGCCCGCCGGTGTCCTCGCCGACCGCTTTTCCCGCCGTACGCTGCTGGTGCTCTGCGACCTGGTCCGGCTGGTCGGCTACCTGGGACTGGCCGGCGCGGTGCTCGCCGGGGTGGCCAACCTGCCGATGATCCTCGCGGTGACCGTGGTCGGCGCCGCCGCCAACGCGGTGTTCGGCACCGCCGAGCACGCCGCGGTCCGCAATCTCGTGCCGGCCGCGCAGCTCTCCACCGCGGTCGCCCGCAACGAGGCCCGGTCGTACGGCACCCAGCTCGCCGGCCCGCCGCTCGGCGGCCTGCTCTACGGGCTGGGCCGCTCCCTGCCGTTCGTCGGCAACGCGGTCACCTATCTGCTGTCCCTGCTGGCCGTGCTGCTCATCCGTCGGCCCATGCAGCAGCCCCGGGCGGCGGACGAGGCACCGCAGTCCGGCGGCGCGGCGGCGGCCGAGGGCGTCCGCTTCGTGCTCGGCAACCCGTTCCTGCGCGCGCTGCTGATCATCGCGGCGCCGCTGAACATGGCCTTCACCGGCATGATCTTCGCGATCATCGTCTCGCTGCAGCGCACCGGCACGCCGTCCGTGCTGGTCGGCCTGGCCAGCACCATCTTCGGCCTGGGCGGGTTCCTCGGCGCGCTCGCCGCCCCCGCCGTGCAACGCTGGCTGCGGCTGCCGACCCTGGTGATCGTGCTCTGCTGGGCCACCACCGTGCTGATGGCGTGCAGCGCCCTGGTGCCGACCAGCGTGCTGGCCGCCGTGCCGCTGGCCGCGGCGGTGTTCCTCGGCCCGACGGCCAACGCGGTCCTCTTCGGCTACCAGGCGGCGATCACGCCGGACCGGCTCCAGGGCCGGGTGGTCAGCGTCATCTTCCTGGCCGCGACCTCGGCCGCGGCGCTCGCGCCCGGGCTGGCCGGCCTGCTGCTGGCGCGGTTCCCGGCGGCGGTGACCATGCTGGTCTTCGCGGCCCTGGTCGGGGTCTCGGCGATCACCGCCACGCTGAGCACCGGGATCCGGTCCATGCGCGTCGAGTCGTGACCGGGCCGCTACAGCCGCACGTCGGGCCACGGCACCCGGGTCAGGTGCCGGCGCAGCACCACCCGGGCCAGCTGTTCGAGCAGCCAGGGCCCGCCGGCCTCGCGGCGCTCGTAGCCGAGCAGGCGGCCCCACCGGCCCGCCGTGACGACCAGCGCCGTGACCCGCTCGCGGCCGGCGTCGTCGCGGCGGGTCTCGATGTCGGCCACCCGGCCGATCACCCGGCCGTCGTGGTCGTGGACCGGCCGACCCAGGATGCCGCCGGCGCAGCGGCGGCCGGTCAGCCGGCATCGCGGGCTCCCGGGATCCGCGCGATCAGGTGGTCGCGCAGCCAGATCTCCAGCGGCGGATCCGGGAGCAGTTCCCGGCTGACCGACAGGTTGACCGCGCTGTTCAGCTCGGCCACCAGGTCGTACGGGATCCGGATCGGCCCCCGGGACGGGTCGGGGGCGAGCCGCCGGGCGGTGCCGGCCAGCCAGCGGCCGAGCCCGCCGCCGATCCGGTCCCCGAGCGCCTGCTGCCCGACCAGCAGCGCCGCCACGTACGGCGTGCCGTCCTCGCCGAGCGCCAGCTCGACATCGTCGACCTTGCCGACGGGTTCGCCGTCGCGGTCGAGGATCTGCCGGTCGAGCAGGTCGAAGCCGATCAACACGTCAGCCACCTCCCATCCGGGTGACGATCATCAGGGGGATCGCGGCGACCGCCGCGGCGAGCACGATCACCAGGTAGAGCACGCCGAACGTGTTGGCCAGCCGTCCGTTCACCCGGCGGCCCAGGTAGCCCCGGTCGTTGGCGACCACCAGGATCGGCAGGTAGGTCAGCGGCAGCGCCACGGCGCTGAACACCAGCGTGTACTCGGTGAGCTGGATGGGGTCGATGGTGGTCATCAGCACCAGCACGCCGACCAGGATCGAGACCATCAGGACGGTGTGGAAGCGCGCGTCCTCCCGGGGACGGCGCAGCTTGCCCCAGGCCCAGCCGAAATACTGCGCCACGGTGTAGCCGCTGGACAGGGCCGTCTCCATGGCGGCTCCGAAGGTGGCCGCGAAGAAGCCGAGGATGGCCGCCGCCAGCCCCAGCTTGCCCAGCGCGATGGCGGCGGGCAGCGCCACCTGCGACAGCGAGTCGACCCCGGTCTCGATCGGATGGAAGACCGTGGCGGCGGTCGCCATCAGCGCGAAGGCGAACAGGCCGCCGAGCGGGAAGCCGACGAAGACGTTGACCCGCGAGGTGAGCAGGTCCCGGCTGCTCCACCGCTCCTCCACCCCGCCTGAGGAGAAGAAGAACACCTCGTACGGGGTCATGGCGGAGGCGAACAGCGCGACCGCCATGAACCAGTAGGTGCCCCAGTCCTCGCCGGCCGACGGCCCCGGATGGCTGGCCTGCCGCCACAGCTCGCCGCCGTCGGGGTGGAGGCGGAAGAACGCGATCACGAACACCACCAGGACCAGGCCGGTGATGCCGAACAGGTTCTCCAGCGCCGAGAACTCCACCCGCCACAGCGCGAGCCAGAGCACCACGCCCACCACCGGCACCCAGAGCAGGTAGTCGACGCTGGTGGCCAGTTGCAGCGCCAACCCCACGCCGCCCAGTTCGGCGCCGAGGGTCAGCACCGTGACCAGCAGCGACCCGGCCAGGTTGGCCAGCGCCATCCGCGGGCCGAGCCGTTCCCGGACCAGGTCGAAGACCGGCCGGCCGCTCACCGCGGTCACCCGGCCGCTCATCTCGGCGTACGCGCAGATGCCCAGCACACCCACCACGAGCACCCAGGCGTGGGCCAGGCCGAAGCGGGCGCCCGCCTCGGCGTTGGCGACAATGTCGCCGATGTCCACGAAGCCGCCGATCGCGGTGAGGATCCCGAGGGCGACCGCCAGGACGCGCTTCACCGCTGCTCCTTGAGCAGCTCCGCCAGCCGCCCCGAGATCTCGTCGAGGGCCTCGACCGCCATTCGCAGGGCCGGGTCGCCGGCGGCCCGGGCGGCGTCGGCCAGCGCCCGGGCGGTCGCCTGCACCAGCGGGAACAGGCGGTCCCGCAGCGCGGCCGATTCGTCGTCGGGTGGCACCGCGCCGGCCAGTTTCCGTTGCCCGCCGGCGACCGCGCGGAGCCCGTCGTCGTAGGCCGTGGTGGCGTAGGCGTCGGTGACCCGGTCCCGGAGCTGTTGCCGGCCGACCAGGACGCCGGTGGCCGCCGCGTCGTGCGCCGACGTGGCCACCTGGGTCACGGTGCGCAGGTAGTCGAGGGCGTCCGGCGGCCGGGAGACGTGGTACGCCACGCCGGCCCAGAGCGCGAGCAGCGCCGCCGCCGAGAGGACCAGCCGGTGCACGAGCTTCACGCGTGGCTCTCTACCCGAAACGTTGCCCCGGTCAACCTCGTCCCGGCATGATCCGCCCGAATCGGGGGTAGAAGGACGTCTCTGCATCCCGACCGCAGGAAGGAGGGCGGTCATGGTGTCCCCCAACGGAGCCGACGGTCACCGGAGGCCCACCCCCGCACCGGCCGGCGTCCCGCCCACGTACGTGCGGTACCTGCGCGACCGGCTGCTGGAGGCCGAGGCCGGCCTCACCGCGATGAACGAGCGGTACGAGCGGACGAAAGCAGGTTTCGACCGCTGCTACGCGCGCCGGGGCATCACGCCGGACACCGACATCGTCGGGTACATCAACGCCAAGGCCATGAACCCGGAGCTGAAGTTCTGGTACGCCAAGGTGGAACACTTCCAGCGCGAGTTGGCCGCCTACGGCGCCGCGCTGACCGGGTTGGCGGCGGCCGACCGGATGCTCGCCGTGGACGCCCCGCGGGTGCCCGCGGACCGGCAGCGGGTCCGCACCGGCCGGCCGAACCTGAACCGGGTCGGCTGACCGCCGCGACGGATCGCGGGCGCGGCCCGAGCCGGTAGCCTGCGTCGATGACGCACGAGCGGGAGATCACCGAGCCGGTCGACCTGTGCCGGCCGGACGGGCGGTTGAACCCGGCGGCGGTGGGCTGGAGCCGCCGGCCGCTGCACCGGGCGAACCTGCGCGGCTGGGGCCGGGCCAAGCGCTGGGAGTACTGGGGCGTGGTCACCCCGACGCACATCGTCGGCCTGGTCGCCTCGTCGCTGGACTACGCCGGCGTGCACAGCGTCTACCTGCTGGACCGGCGCACCGGTGTCGAGCAGACCACCGAGGCGGTGGTCCCGTTCGCCCGCGGCACGGTGCTCCCGCCGGTCAGCGGCGTCGGCGAGGTACGGGCCCGCGGCGGCGGCCTGGTCATCCACGTCGGCCAGCGCCCCGACGGCAGCACCATCCGGGCCACCGCGCCCGGCGTCGAGGTCGACCTGGTGGCGCCGCTGCGCCCCGGGCACGAGTCGCTGGGCGTGGTGGTGCCGTGGAGCACCCGACGGTTCCAGTACACGCTCAAGGACGTCGGCCGGCCGGTGCGGGGCACGCTGCGGGTGGACGGTACGGCGCACCCGGTCGACGCGGAGTCGTTCGCGGTGCTCGACCACGGGCGCGGCAAGTGGCCGTACGCGGTGCGCTGGAACTGGGCGGCCGGCAGCGGGTCGGGCCGGGCGATCCAGCTCGGCGGCCGGTGGACCGACGGGACCGGCTCGACCGAGAACGCGGTCTTCGTCGACGGGCGGCTGCACAAGATCGGCGCCGACCTGGCCTGGCGCTACGACCGCGCCGACTGGCTGCGGCCGTGGCGGATCACCGGCGACCGGGTGGACGTGACGTTCCACCCGTTCCACGAGCGCGTGGCGCGCACCAACCTCGGCGTGCTGGCCGGCGAGACCCACCAGTGCTTCGGGCACTTCTCCGGTTGGGCGGGCACCGACGACGGCGACCGGGTGGACCTCGACGGCCTGGTCGGCTGGGCGGAGGAGGCCCGCAACCGCTGGTGACGGCGGCGCCCCGCCGCGCCGGGCCGGCGCGGCGGGGCCAGGGCCGGCGGTCAGGCCGGCGCACTTG
>NZ_MUYZ01000274.1:0-9440 GCF_003013775.1 Micromonospora sp. MH33 | reverse complement strand
GGGACCCGGCCGGCCGGGCCGGGCTGCGCGACGCGGCCCGGCAGGCCGGCTGGGTGCTGCGGCACCGGCGGCGGCTGCCGGCCGAGGTGGAGGCCGCGCTGGTCACGCTGTCCCGCGTCGAGGCCGCCGCCCTTCTTTCCGCCGTAGTTCCGGAGCCGGTCCCGTCCCGGGCGGCCTGAGCTGGTTATCGTGGGCGCAGCTGACCGGCCGCCGGTGAGGAGCACGCTTGACCACCACTGCCTCGTTACGCGCCTGGCACCGGCCGATGCGGCCGCGTCGGCGCGACGAGGAGCACCGGTCCGCCACCTACGGGTACGTGGTGATGCGGCTGGCCGCCGTGGCGAACTGGGCACGGGCGGCCGCCGGGGCGACCCGGAACGGCGGGCCACCACCCTGACGTTCGTGGTGGGCGTAGGCGTGGTGCAGCTCGGCTGGCTGCTCCGGCTCCTCCTGCCGCCGGCCTGGCTCGTGCCCGCGTTCGTGGTGCTGGTCGTCGCCGACCTGCTGGTGCCGGTGCTCGGGGAGCGACGCGGACAGACCACCTGGCACCCGCGGCACATCTCCGAGCGGTACCAGCTGTTCACCCTGATCGTGCTGGGCGAGGTGGTGCTCTCCACGTCGGTGGCGATCCAGCGCGGGGTGGACGCGGGCAACGGGCAGCTGTGGTCGCTGGCCGCCGCCGGCACGGTGATCGTCTTCGCGATCTGGTGGCTCTACTTCGACCGGCCGAACCCGCTGCCGCCGGAGTCGGTGTCTGGTGCTGTTCCCCGCCACGGCCGCGTTGGTGCTGGTGACGCCGTGGCTGTTCGCGCCGGTCGACCTGATCGCCGGGGTGCTGGTGGTCCTGGTGGCCGTCACGCTGGTCCTGCGGCACCGGACCGCGACCAGAACCGCCTGACCAGGGCCTCGAACTCGGCGGCCCGCTCGATCTGCGGCATGTGCCCGGTGTCCCGGAACAGGTGGCTCTGCGCCTTCGGCAACCGGGTCCGGGCGTGGGCGAGGTGGGCGGCGGGCAGGATCAGGTCCCGGTCGCCCCAGACGAGCAGGGTGGGCAGGTCGAGCGCGGCCACCGCGTCGAGCAGTTCGGCCCGCCACTCGGGGCGTACCCCGCGCCAGGTGCCCAGGTCGCGGACCAGCTCCAGCATCACCCGGGCGGCGTGCGGCTGCCGGGCCGCCGCCAGTGCGGTGGCGATCCGCTCCTCGGTGACGTGGGCCGGGTCGTGGAAGATGGCCCGTTCGGTGCGGCGGGCGATCGCCGGGTGCGGGCGCAGCAGCAGCCGGGCCAGCGGTCGCACGGAGAGCAGCCGCAGCGCGGCGGTCACCTCCCGGCCGAAACCGGCGCTGTTGACCAGCACCAGGCTCGCCGCCCGCTCCGGCGCGTCGGCGGCGAGCCGCATGGCCACCGCCCCGCCGAGGGAGTTGCCGACCAGGTGCGCCGGACCGGTGACCCCGGCGGCGTCCAGGAACCCGGCGACGGCCGTTGCCAGGGCCGGCAGCGTGTGCGGGTCGTCCAGCGGCGCGGAGCCGCCGTGCCCGGGCAGGTCCACGGCGAGCACCCGGTGGTCGCCGGCCAGCGCGGCGTGCACGGCGGTGAAATCTTCGAGGGTCCGGCCGATGCCGTGCAGCAGCACGACCGGCGGGCCGTCGCCGGCGATCCGGCAGCGCATCCGCCGGCCGGCGACGCTCAGTTCGTCGGTCGGGGGCAGGGCGAGGGTCACGCCGGCCGCCCCGGGTCCGAGGGGACCGGCTCGGCGGCGGGTCGCGGGGCCGGTACCCGGGCGGGGCGCGGTCGCATGCCCAGGGCCAGCAGCTTCCCGTACCCGGCGGGAGCGACCCGGGCCAGCAGGTCGGGCAGCTTCGCGGACCAGCCGATCAGCACCCGGCCGCGGCGGCGCTGGACCCCGCGCAGGATCACCTCGGCGGCCTTCGCCGGGTCGATGGAGAGCAGCTTCTCGAACTGCTTCCGGCCGGCCTCGTACTCCTCGACGGAGACGCCGCTGCCCACCCGGGCGCTGGCCGCGATCCGGGTCCGGATGCCGCCCGGGTGCACCGAGGTGACCCCGACCCCGTCGTCGACGAGTTCGTGCCGCAGCGCCTCGGTGAAGCCGCGCACGGCGAACTTGCTGGCCGAGTAGGCGGCCTGCCCGGCGGGCGCGATGAGCCCGAAGAGGCTGGAGACGTTGACCAGGTGGGCGCCGGGTTCGGCCTTGAGCGCGGGCAACAGCGCGTGGGTCAGCCGGACCACGGCCCGGAAGTTGATCTCGATGACCCAGAGGAACTCGTCCAGGGTCACCTGGTCGAACCGGCCGCCCAGCGCCACCCCGGCGTTGTTGACCAGCAGCCGGATCCGCGGGTGCGCGCGGTGGATCTCCGCGGCGACCCGGTCGGTGGCGTCGGCGTCGGCGAGGTCGACCAGGTGGGTCTCGATCCGCCGGTCGGGGTGCGCGGCGCGGATCGCGGCGACGACCGCGTCGAGCCGCTCGGCGTCCCGGTCGAGCAGGACCAGGTCGGCGCCGCGCCGGGCCAGCCCGTGCGCCAGGGCCTCGCCGATGCCGCTGGCCGCGCCGGTCAGCACCGCGGTGCCGCCGGGGAAGACGAAGTCACGCATGGCGCTCCTCGGAAGTCAGGCGACGGGCGCGGGACGGTCGGCGACGGTGGCGGGCATGCCCGCGCGGGAGAACCGCACACCCTCGTCGGTGAGCCGGCCGTGCCGCATCAGCAGCACGTCGCGGGGGTAGTTCTGGTGCAGCCGCCACGGCGCCGCCGGGCCCTGCTTGGGCAGCCGGTCGACGGCCCGCAGCACGTACCCGGACTGCAGGTCGATGATCGGCGCCAGGTCGGTGGTGTCCGGGGCGAGCGGGGTGACGATCTGCTGCCCGGTGTCGTCGAGGTGGCGCAGCAGCCGGCAGACGTACGTGGCGACCAGGTCGGCCTTGAGCGTCCAGGAGGCGTTGGTGTAGCCGATGGTCATGGCGAAGTTCGGCACGCCGGAGAGCATCATGCCCTTGTAGGCGACGGTCGAGGCGAGGTCGACCTCGGCGCCGTCCACGGCCAGGGTCATGCCGCCGAGGGCCAGCAGGTTGAGGCCGGTGGCCGTGACCACGATGTCGGCGGGCAGTTCCTCGCCGGAGCTGAGCCGGATGCCCCGCTCGGTGAAGGTGTCGATGGTGTCGGTGACCACGGCGGCCTTCCCGGCGCGGAGCGCGGCGAACAGGTCCCCGTCGGGCACCACGCAGAGCCGCTGGTCCCACGGGTTGTAGCGGGGTGAGAAGTGCCGGTCGACGTCGTAGCCGACCGGGAGGCTGCCCCGGGCGGCCCGCCGCAGGAACCTCTTCACCAGGTTGGGGGCGCGCCGGCTGAGCTGGAAGTTGGCCACCCCGAGCGCCACGTTCTTCCAGCGGGTCACCGCGTACGCGGCCTTCGCCGGGAGCCAGCGCCGCGCCG
This sequence comes from Micromonospora sp. MH33, assembly GCF_003013775.1. NCBI lineage: Bacteria > Bacillati > Actinomycetota > Actinomycetes > Micromonosporales > Micromonosporaceae > Micromonospora > Micromonospora sp. MH33. The sequence goes on along the minus strand of NZ_MUYZ01000274.1, from coordinate 5,996 downwards.
CGTCGGCGAGCGGGTCGCGCGAGGGCAGCGAGATGACGTACGTGGGCGAGCGCTGGAGCATGGTGACGTGGCCGGCCCGCTCGGCCATGGCCGGGACCAGGGTGACCGCGGTGGCGCCGCTGCCGATCACCACCACCCGCTTGCCGGCGTAGTCCAGGTCCTCGGGCCAGTGCTGCGGGTGCACGAGCCGGCCGGCGTACCGCTCGATGCCGGGGAACCCGGGCGTGTAGCCCTCGTCGTAGCGGTAGTAGCCGGAGTTGGTGAACAGGAAGCCGCAGGTCAGGACCGTGTCCTCGCCGGTGTCGTCGCGGTGGGCGTGCACCGTCCAGCGGGCCGTGGCGCTGTCCCACTCGGCGCGCAGCACCCGGTGGCGGAAGCGGATGTGCTCCTGCACGCCGTACTCGCGGGCGGTCTCCCGGACGTACGCCCGGATGGCGTCGCCGTCGGCGATCGCCTTGGGGTTGGTCCACGGCTTGAACGAGTAGCCGAGGGTGAACATGTCGGAGTCGGAGCGGATGCCCGGGTAGCGGAACAGGTCCCAGGTGCCGCCGACGGCGGCCCGGGCCTCCAGCACCGCGTACGTCTTGCCGGGGCACTCGCGTTGCAGGTGGACGGCGGCGCCGACGCCGGAGAGCCCGGCACCGACGATGAGGACGTCGACGTGGTCGGAGGCCATGGCATCTCCCGTTCGAGCGGCAGTGGACCGGACACTATCCACCGCCGTCGACGGCAGTCAACACCCTGTCGAGTGCAATCGACACGGTGTCGAGCGGGTGTAACATCGGCCGACATGACCCCCGCCCGCACGTCGACCGGCGCCGCGCCGACGCGCGGACGGCGCTCCGGCCGCTCCACCGGCGACGACCGGGAAGTGGCCATCCTCGCCACCGCGGAGCGGCTGCTGCGGCAGCGCCCCTTCGGCGACATCTCCATCGACGACCTGGCCCGGGGCGCCGGCATCTCCCGGCCCACCTTCTACTTCTACTTCCCGTCCAAGGACGCCGTGCTGCTCACCCTGCTCGACCGGGTGACCGACGAGGCGAACGCGGCGGCGGGCGACGTGCTGGTCCGGCTCGCCGAGGACCCGCGGGCCCGCTGGCGGGAGCTGATCGCCCGGTTCCACGCCACCTTCGGCGGCCACCGGGACGTGGTGCTGGCCTGCGCTCAGGTGCGCGGCACCAACGCCGAGGTGCGCCGGCTCTGGGCCGAGGTCCTCGAACGCTGGGTACGCGCCGTCGAGGCGGCCATCGAGGGCGAACGGGCGCGCGGCGCGGCCCCGGACGGGCTGCCCGCCCGGGACCTCGCCATCGCGCTGAACTCCATGAACGAGCGGGTCTGGTACGCGACCTTCGCCGGGGACGGCCCGGCGGTGGCCGAGCGGGACGTGGTCGACGTGCTGCTCGACGTCTGGCTGACCGCGATCTACCGGACCACCACGCCCCCGGTCAGCCCGTCCGGGTGAAGTCCATGATCCAGTTCGTCTCCCAGCTCTGTTCGCCGTCGGTGGAGAAGGCCTGCTCCCAGCGGCACGAGGTGGCCGTGATCGCCGACCAGATGAACCGGCAGCGGACCGGCCGCCCCTCGTCGGTGTCGTCGGCGTAGAAGGTGCCGACCCCGTCGACGAACCGGCCCACCACCGGCGGCACTTCGAGCACCCCACGGCGGCTGTTCATCCAGTAGATCGACCAGAGGCCGGTCTCCGCGTCCCGGACACGGACCGTCGACCCGGAGAAGCCCCGGGTCGGGAAGCGGATCTCGTCGAAGCTGCCGGCGCCGTCGAAGAACGAGCGCGCCACCGAGGTGCCGGGGAACTCGTCCCACTCGTCGCTGCCCACGTGCCGCTTGGCCAGCCGCCGGTTGGTCACGTCCCAGCTGCCGACGAAGAAGTCGAAGTCGCCCATCAGAAGCCCACCTGCCCCTCGGCGCGGCTGTCGGCCAGGTAGCCGGCCAGGTCCGGCCGGTCGGGAGCGAGGACGTGCCGGATCCAGGCGGTCCGCTCGTGCTCAAGGACGCCCAGTTCCCAGACGCAGCCCACGCCGGGCCGGTCCAGCGGGACGAAGTGCGCCGGATCGTCGTCCGGGCAGTCCAGCGCGGGCTGGCCGGCGATCGCGATCCGGCACTCCACCACGTTGTCGAAGAACCAGCTGTACGCCAGCAGGTACGCGCCGGTGTCCGCGCCCCGGTGCAGCACCACCCAACTTGCCGGCGGGGTGCCGCCGTCCGGGTCGGGCAGCAGCTTCGGCAGGTACGCGTACGCGGCCTCGACCACCTCCGGTTCGAGGCGGCGGTCCGGCTGGTCGATGTGGTAGCGCTTCACGTGCCGGCCGGCGACCTCTACGGTCCCCGGCACGGTCAGTTCCTTGTTCCGAAATGCCATGCCGGGACGGTAGGCCCGCTCCCCTGACAGCTAGTGTCAGTGGAATGCGGGCCAGTCGTCTCCTGTCCATCCTGCTGCTGCTCCAGGCCCACGGCCGGCTCACCGCCGCCGAGCTGGCCCGCCGGCTGGAGGTGTCCGTCCGCACGGTCTACCGGGACGTCGAGTCGCTGCACGCCGCCGGCATCCCGCTCTACGGCGAGGCCGGGCACGCCGGCGGCTACCGGCTCGTCGACGGCTGGCGGACCCGGCTGACCGGGCTCACCGCCGAGGAGGCCGACCGGCTGCTCTTCGCCGGGCTGCCCGGGCCGGCCGCCGAGCTGGGCTACGAGTCGGTCGTGGCCACCCTGCAACTCAAGCTGCGCGCCGCGCTGCCGCCGCCGCTCGCCGACCGGGCCGAGCGGCTCCAGCAACGGTTCCACCTGGACACCCCCGGCTGGTACTCCGACGGCGACCCGTCGCCGTACCTGGCCGCCGCGGCCGAGGCGGTATGGCGGGAGCACCGGATCCGGGTCCGCTACCGGAGCTGGACCGGCGAGGTGGCGCGGGTCCTCGAACCGTACGGGCTGGTGCTCAAGGGCGGCCGCTGGTACGTGGTGGCCGCCCGGCCGGACCGCGCCGAGCCGGCCACCTACCGGGTCAACCAGATCCTCGACCTGACCCCGCTGGACGAGCCGTTCGACCGGCCGGAGTTCGACCTGCCGGCCTGGTGGCGGGCGCACGTGGTCGCCTTCCGGGCCCGGCTGCACCGGGACGAGGCGACCATCCGGCTCTCGCCCCGGGGCCGGGAGCGGCTGCGGGAGATCGCCAGCGACGCGGTGGTCGCGGCGGTGGACACCAGCGCCGGCCCGCCCGACGCCGCGGGTTGGGTGCGGGCGGTCGTACCCATCGAGTCGCTCACCCACGCGCACGGTGACCTGCTGCGGCTCGGCGCCGAGGTCGAGGTCCTCTCCCCCGCCACGCTGCGCGACCGCCTGGCGGAGACCGCCACCGCCCTCGCCGCCCTCTACCACGCACCTCCGGGCTGACCGCGCGCGCAGCTACGACCTGCCGGGACACGGCCGGTGGCCGGGCAGCCGGCCGCTAGCGCAGCGCGTCGGCATCGCGGCGGCGCGGCAGCCGCAGGACCGCGGCGCCCGCGACCGCGCCGAGGGCCTGGCAGGCGGCCATGCCGAGCAGCAGGAGGCCGGCCCCCGAGCCGGTGAGGGCGCCGGCGAGCGCCGCGCCGGCGGCGGCCGCCGTGCTCTTCAGGCCAGCCCCGACGGTGAACACCTGGGTGTGCGCCGCCGGCGGCGCCTCCTGCTCGCGCACCGCGAGCACCGCGCAGAACAGCGGACCGTTCAGCACCCCGACCAGGGCGAACAGCGGCAGCGTGGCCCACACCGACGGCACGAGCGGCACCAGCGCGAACGGCACCGCCGTGGCGAGCAGGCAGGCCAGGACCACCCGTTCGGGCGGGTGGGCACGGATCGGGTACCGCGCGCACCACAGCGACCCGACCAGGCCGCCGACCGACGCCACCGCCAGGAACAGCCCGGTGTACGAGGTGTGCTGGAACCGGCCGGCGAGCAGTGCCGCGACCACCGGCATGGCGCCGACGCCGAGCTGCCCGAAGCTGCTGGCCAGGGTCACCGCGCCGAGCCGGGGCCGCCGCCACAGCAGCGGCACCCCGCCCAGCGGGTTGCGCCGGGGTGCCGCGGCGTGGTGGGCCCGCGCCGGCCGGTCCGGGATCGGCAGCGTCCACAGCACCAGGGCGCCCAGGGCCACCAGCGCGGCCAGCACGACCGTCGCGACGGTGGCCCCGGCCGCCCCGGCGGTGACCGCGGCGATCGCCGGCCCGGCGATGCCGGCCAGGTTGTACGAGGTCGCGTCGAGGCCGAACGCGCGGTCCAGCCGGTCCGGCACGAGGTCGCGCAGCAGGCTGGTCAGCCCGCCGAGCATGACGGGCGCGAGGCAGCCGGCCGCCCCGACGAGGGCGACCGACAGCGGCCGGGAGGCGGCCGCCACGGCGACCGCGGCGACCAGCACCCCGCCGTACCCGAGCAGGGCGAGGGTGTAGAAGAGCCGGCGCCGGCGCACCGCGTCGGCGACCGTCCCGACCACCGGTCCGGCCACCACGTGCGGCACCATCAGCGCCGCCACGAGCAGGCCGCCGTAGGCGGCGCTGCCGGTCCGCTCGATCGCCAGCAGCACCAGCGCCACCCGGGCACCCTCGTCGGCCAGCCGCACCAGCACCGCGGCCGTGGCGTACCGCCCGAGAACCGCCCCCGGCCGACCGTCCAACCCGGACCCCGCCCGCACCGGCGCGACCACTCGCCCCACCACCGTCCCCCAATCGTGAGGACCGCCCTTCCACATCGCCCCTTACCCACCGCCCGTCGGCAACACGCACCCTCGACAAAGAGACCTGCGTCGAGGCCGAGCTCCTCGGTGACGCCACCCCTCGATCGACGGCAGGAGGCGGGTCAGCCCAGGTCGTGGAGGACGGTGGCGAGCGTTTTCAGGGCCCGGTCGATGTCGGTGGGTGGGTTGGCGGCGTAGCCGAGGACCAGGCCGGGCGGTTGCGGGCGTTGGGCGTGCCACGAGAGGGGTTGCACCTTGACGCCCTGGCGCAGCGCGGACGCGGCGAGCGCCGTGTCGTCGACCTCGCGGGGCAGGGTGACCAGCAGGTGCAGGCCGGCCGCGGCGCCATGCACCACCGCACCGGGCAGGTGCTCGCGGACCGCCCGGATCATCGCGTCCCGGCGCCGGACGTGCCGGCGGCGCAGCAGCCGCAGGTGGCGTTCCAGCGCGCCGGAGTCCATCAGCTCGGCCAGCACCAGTTGCGGCAGGGCGGCGTTGCCGAGGTCGGCCATCCGCTTGGCCGCCACCAGGTCCGCGTGCCACCGCGGCGGCACCAGCACCCAGCCGATCCGCAGCGCCGGGGCGAGCAGCTTGGAGACGCTGCCGGTGTAGCAGACCCGGTCCGGCAGCATCCCGCGCAGCGCCGGCACCGGCGGGCGGTCGTAGCGGTGCTCGGCGTCGTAGTCGTCCTCGATCACCACGCCGCCGCGCCGGGCCCAGCGCAGCAGCCGGCGACGCCGGTCGCCGTCGAGCACCACCCCGGTCGGGAACTGGTGCGCCGGGGTGAGCATCACGGCCGGGGCGCCGCTGGACTCCAGCCGGTCGACGCGCAGGCCGTGGGCGTCGACCGGCACCGGCGGCGTCTCCAGCCGCCAGTTGTTCAGGTGCTGGCGTACGCCGAGCGAGCCGGGGTCCTCCACGGCGACCGTGTGCACGCCGTCGGCGTGCAGCACCTGGGCGAGCAGGCCGAGCGCCTGGGACACCCCCGCCACAACCACCACCTCGGCCGGGTCCACCCGGATGCCGCGGTTGCGGGCCAGCCAGGTGGCGACCGCGAGCCGCAGCGCGGGGGTGCCGGTCGGGTCGCCGTACCCGAAGGCGGCGGGCGCCAGGCGGTGCAGCACGGCGCGTTCCGCGCGCAGCCAGGCCGCGCGGGGAAAGGCCGCCAGATCGGGTACGCCGGGCGTCAGGTCCAGCTCCGCCGGCGCGGTGCGCAGCGCGTCGAAGACGTCGGTGCCCGGCCGCGCGGCGAACACCTCCGGCGGGCGGGGCGGCGCCG
>NZ_MUYZ01000273.1:0-9441 GCF_003013775.1 Micromonospora sp. MH33 | reverse complement strand
CGCCGCGGGCGCCGCCGCCCCGGCGTCCACCCGCGGCGGCGGGTCCACCGGGCGGCCGACCGCGAAGGCGTACGCGCCGCTGGGCTCGGACCCGTCGGCGAGGGTCACGTGGTACGCCACCACGTACCAGCCCTTGCCCGGCGGCGGCGGTGACCGTGACGTGCGCGTCGCCCCGGCGGGGGCGGCTGCCGAACGCCAGCTCCACGGCGGGTGGGGCGGCGGTGAGCACCGCCCCGCGGGCCGGCGTGGCGGCCACCACCGGGTCCTCCGGCACCCGGAACAGCGGCCGGAGCAGCACCACCGCGCCGATCAGCAGCACCAGCGCCGCCGGGACGCGGCGCAGCGCCGCGCCCCGGCGGGGATCCGCTGAGGTCATGCCGACACCCGGTGCGGGGCGGCCCGGTCCGGCGCGGTGGCGGCGGACCCGCGGCCGGAGTCCCGGAGGTAGTGGTACATGGCCACCACCATCGGCAGGAAGACCACCGCGTTGTAGAACAGGTGCAGCTGGACGCGGGGGAACCAGAACTGGAGCACGCTGGTCGGCACCGGCCGGCCGGCCAGGTGCGCGCCGGTCTGGGCCTGGATCAGCAGCAGCAGGTGCTCAATGTGGTGCCAGAACTGGATGGCCAGCGCCACCGTCCACCAGGTGCGGGCCCGGCCGGTGAAGCCGGGTCGCAGCGCCCAGAGGCCGACGAGCATGACCAACGCGTAGCCGTAGTGCAGCCACTCCGAGCTGATCAGCCACGGGAACGGCATGCCCAGCACGCCGCGGGCCTTCGGCACGGGCCAGCCGAGGCCCCAGATCTGCACGGCCTGGGCGATGTGCTCGGCCCAGTGCCCGAGGACCACCAGCATGAACAGCATCACGGCGGTCCGGTGGTAACGGCCGTTCAGGCTGGTCAGCAGCCCGTTGCGGTCGGTGTGCGGTCGGTCGGTCACGGTTTCCTCCTGCAGGGTTCGGGGTGCGGCGGTCAGCCCGCCCGGCGCTGCGGGGCCAGGTGCGCGGTCTCGGCGGCGGCACGCAGCAGCATCGGGCGGGCCGCCGCCTGGAAGTCGATGTCGGGGTCGAGGTCGCGGACGGTCCCCTCGATCACCAGCAGCGACAGCAGCGGGAAGACGAACTCGGACGCGGCGTACAGGCCGAAGTCCCGCTGCAGGGTGAACAGTTCGGTGCCGAAGCGGGTGAGCTGGAACTCCTTGGCCGGCACCCCGGTGTTCCGCTTGACCAGCTCGGCGACCCGGCCGATGAAGCCCTCGACGTCCGCGTCCGGCGCCACCCGGACCGCGCTGTCCACCACCACCTCGCCGCACTGCCGGCCCCGCCCCAGCGCCAGACCGAGGAAGAAGTCGGCGAACTGCCGGCGTACGGTCGGGTCGAGCCGGATGCTGAACCCGGCGTCCAGCACGACCACCCGGGGTCCCTTGAAGTAGACGTTTCCGGGGTGCAGGTCACAGTGGACGAAACCGTCCAGGAAGAGCATCTGGTAGACCGCGCTCACCGTGCGGGCGGCCAGCCGGGCCCGGCGGGCCGGGTCGATCTCGGCGACCGGACGGGCCACCAGGTCCGGGATGAACTCCATGGCCAGGCAGTTCGGCCGGCACAGCTCGGGGAGGGTCGCCGGGATCCAGACGTTGTCGGACTCGGCGAAGTTGCGCCGCAGCTCGGCCAGGTTGGCCCGTTCCCCGGCGAAGTCGAGCTGCCCGAGCACGGCCGCGCAGACGAAACCGGTCAGCTCGGCCAGCGGCACCCCGCGGCCCGGGGGCAGCTTCTCCGCCAGCGCCGCCGCGCCGTGGATGAGCGCCAGGTCGAGCGCCATCCGGCGGCGGATGCCGGGGCGTTGCAGCTTCAGCGCCACCTCCCGGCCGTCCGGCCGGACGGCCCGGTAGACGCCGGCGATGCTGCCGCTGGCCCGCGCCGTCGCCTCGACCTCCGTGAAGTGCCGGGTCACGTCCGGGCCGTACGCCTCGCGCAGCGCGCGGCGCACCTGCCGGCCGGACATCGGCCGGACCCGGTCGTGCAGCCGGCCCAGCTCGTCGCAGAGCAGGGGCGGCAGGAGGTCCCGCCGGGTGCCCATGATCTGGCCGAACTTGACCGGTGCCGGGCCGAGCCGTTGCAGGTGCCGGACCAGCCGGCGGTAGAAGAAGCGGGCCGCCGCGGTGCGGCCGCGCAGGGGTCGCAGCACCGCCGCGCCGGCCGCCGCGGGCAGCAGGTACGCGGCGCTGCTGGCCACCACGAACGCGCCACGGGTGGCCATGGCCAGGCGGGACTGGCGGGGAATGGTGCGGGAGAGTCCGGCGGGGCGGTCGCCGGCGAGGGGATTCTCCGGGAGCATCAACGCCTCCTTGCACGGGGACGGGGTGTGCGTTACGTAATCCGAAGGTGGCGCACCGTCATGGACAGCGTTCTATGGATCCCATAGCCTCTTGATGGGGGGAGGCGACAATGGGCGCTGCCGTGGACACTGTGCGGATAAAGGTGTTGGGCCCGGTCGCCGCGTTCCGAGACACCACGGAGATCCCCCTGGGGCCCTCCCGGCAGCGCGCGGTCCTCGGCTACCTCGCCCTGCATCCCGGGCAGCCGGTGCCGCTCGGCGCGCTCACCGAGGCGGTCTGGGGCGACGACGCCCCGGCCAGCGGCGACCAGCTCGTCCGGACGTACGTGGCGCGGCTGCGCCAGGTGCTGGAGCCGGACACCGCGCCGCGGGCCCGGACCAACGTCATCGCCTCGGTGCCCGGCGGCTACCGGCTCGACGTGCCGCCGGAACGCGTCGACGCGTCGCACTTCCAGCAGCTGCTCGGCCGGGCCCGTGGCCGGCAGGCGGCCGGCGCCCCGCACGAGGCCTTCGAGCTGCTCGACGCGGCGCTCGGGCTCTGGCAGGACCCGACCCTGGCCGACCTCGGTGGCCTGCTGGCCAGCCCCCGGCACCTCACCGCGCTGCGCGACGACTGGGTCGACGCCGGCCTGCGCCTCGTCGCCGTGGGGCTGAGCCTCGGGCAGGCGTCGGTGGTGCTCCCGGTGGCCGAGCAGCTCGCGGCCGTCGAGCCGCTCCAGGAGGCGGTGCAGGCCCGCTACCTGGAGGCGCTCACCCGCAGCGGGCAGCGGGCCGCCGCCGTGCACCACTACCTGAGCGTCCGGGCCCGGCTCCGCGCCGAACTCGGGGTGGAGCCCGGCCCGGAGCTGCGCCGGATGTACGCCGCCCTGCTGCACGCCGGGGACGAGCCGGGCGTCGAACCGCCGTCGCGGGCCGGGGCGGAAGAACCCGACCGGCGGCCCGGCTGGCGCGGTCCCGGCCCGGCGATCGGCCCGCTGATCGGCCGGGAGGACGACGTCGCCCGCTGCGCCACGCTGCTGGTCGCGCACCGGGCCGTCACCATCGTGGGGCCGGCCGGCTGCGGCAAGTCGGCCACCGGGCTGGCGGTCGCCGAACGGGTCGCCGCCGCGTTCCCCGACGGCGTGGCCACGGTCGACGCGGCCGAGGCCCGGGACTGCGGCGAGGTGCTGCGGCTGCTCGCCGAGACGCTGGAGCTGCCGGGGCCGAACGCCGACGCGCTGCGCGCCGTCGCCGACCAGCGGATGCTCCTGGTGCTCAATGACGTCGAGCACCTCGGCGCGCGGGCCGGCGAGATGGTGGAGCACGCGCTGCACCGCTGCCCGCGTACGGCCATGCTGGTCACCTCCCGCCGCCGGCTCGGGCTCGCCCACGAGGCGGTGTTCCGGCTGGCGCCCCTGCCGCTGCCCGAGACCGACGTCCCGGACGTGCTGCCGGACAACCCGGCCGTGCGCCTCTTCGTCCACCGGGCCGGGCTGGTCCGGCCGGGCTTCCGCCTCTCCCCGGCGGACGCGGTGACGGTGGCGCGGATCTGTCGCGGGCTGGACGGCCTGCCGCTGGCCATCGAGCTCGCCGCCGCCTGCCTCTACACCGACAGCCTCGACGGGGTGCTGCGCCGGGTCGACGACCCGCTGGACGAGTTGCGGCCGCAGCGGCGCGGCCATCCGCAGCACCACCGGTCGCTGCGCGCCGCGCTGCACCGCAGCCTGGCCGCGCTCTCCCCGGTCGACCGGGCCTGCCTGGCCCGGCTCGCCGGCGGCGACCGGTGCTTCTCGCTCGACGAGGCGGCCGCCCGCTGCGCCGGCCTGGTCCCGCCGGCCCAGCTCGGGGCCGTGCTCGACCGGCTGGCCGACGAGTCCCTGCTGGACCCCCGGCCGGGGTCGGGCGCTCCCCGCTACCGGCTGCTCCGCACGGTGGCGCTGGCGGCGGCCACCGTGCCGGAGAGCGGAACCGGGGAGCATCAGGCGTTCCACGGCATGGTCGGGAACCAGCCGTAGCCGAACATGGCCGGCAGCCGGACGTCCCAGTAGAAGACCAGGAACGCGCCGAGCGCCAGCAGGCTGACCCCGACCAGCACGGCGGCCCGGCCGGGGCGGGACAGCCAGCGCTGGAAGGCGCCCCGGGTGCCGAGCACCAGCAGCAGAGCCAGCACCGCCATGATCAGCACGTTGCCGAGCGACTGGAGCACCAGCACGAGCGCGCCGTAGAACGGGTTGTGGCTCTCCACGGCCTGCTCCAGCAACTTGTGGAACAGCGGGTACGGGCGGCCCACCAGGAACCCGCCGACCAGCGCGCCCAGCGTCACGAGCCGGGCCACCGGCCGGCCGGCGAACGGGTCGGGCAGCAGGCCCAGCGCGGCCAGCCCGAGCCAGGCGAAGGCCAGCCCGATCACGCCGAACACCACGGAGGCCTGGAGCAGCCGGACCGGGAGGCCGTCGCCGACCGTGTCCGTGGAGAGCTGCGGCAGCCGGGAGCCGACCAGGACGGCCAGGAAGCCGTACACCGCCGCCACCGACACCAGCCCGAGGGCCAGCCAGCCCAGCGGGGCCAGCGCGGCCGCCAGCCGGCTGCGGCGCGGCGCGGCCGAGCACTCGGCGACGTCCGGCAGCGCGCCGAACACGGCGATGTTGCAGGCGGTGAACGTTCCGGCGAACCCGGAGACGAACGCGAACACCACCCCGGCCGCGGAGCCGGCGATGGCGGTCTGCTTGGCGTCGGTGCCGAGCACCGAGTTGGCGACGTTGTCGCCGATCACGTGGTCGACGAACTCGAACGACCAGAGCACGGCGAGCAGCAGGCCGCCGAGTACGCCGGCGACGGCGGCGACCGGGCGGCGCCGGGCGGGGGTGAGTTCGGTACGGGAGGTGGAGCTGGCGAGGGCGGTCATGTGGCGGTCCTCTCCGTGGCCGGAACCATGGAATAGTGAAGGGATGGGATGCCCGAAAGGGAGCGAGCGATGGGGCTGCTGAAGGACCGACGCACCTACGACCAACAGTGCGGATTGGCCTATGCGCTGGACGTTCTCGGCGAACGCTGGACGCTGCTGATCGTCCGGGAGCTGCTGATCCGGCCCCGTCGCTACGGCGAACTCCTCGATGCTTTGCAAGGAATCGGCACCAACCTTCTGGCCGACCGGCTCGGCTTCCTCGTCGAAGCGGGGCTGGTCCGGCCGCTCGATCCGCAGCGGCGGACCGCGGGCTACGCCCTGACCGAGCTGGGTGAGCGGATGCGGGAGCCGGTGCTGAGCCTGGCGCGGTTCGGCCTGACCTACGCCGCCCACCAGCCGCCGCCGGCCGCGTCGGTGACCCGGCCGGCCTGGGCGATCCTGGCCACCGACGCGATGCTCGACGACGCCCGCGCCCCCGGGATCGACGAGGTCTACGCCTTCGACGTCGACGGCGAGCAGTTCCACGTCGTGGTGGAGGGCGGCCGGGCGGTCCTGCACCCCACCGCCGCGCCCGACGCGACCCTGCACGTGAAGACCGACGCGAAGACGTTCTTCCAGCTCGGGGTGCGGCGACTGGACCCGCTGGAGGCGGTGCTCGCCGGCTCGGTGCAGGTCTCCGGGCCGCCGGCCGCCATGTCGCGCTGCCTGCGGCTGCTCGGCCTGGCCGGCAATCCGCACGGCTGAGCCGGTCAGCCGGCCCGGCACGCCGGCTCCCGCACGGTCCGGTCACTGCTCGGCACTCCGATGTGGATGGACACCTGGCCGCGCAGGCCCTGCCGGTCGCTGACCGCCATCAACAGCCCGGTCAGCGCCTCCAGGTGGCGGGCCGTGCTGATGCCGCCGGCGTCCAGCGGCGCGAAGCCCAGTGCCCGGGCCAGCGCGAAGACGTCCCGCAGCGCCGCCGGATGGTCGGCGGCGACCGGCAGCGACACCGGCAGGCCGTTGACCCGGCACCGGGCCAGCACCCCGGCCGGCACCGTGTTGAACGCCTTCGCCACCCGCCAGCCCTCGCCCGGCTGGTCGGGGCCGGCGGCCCGGTCGGCGGCGAGTTCGGCCAGCAGTTCGCCGCCGGAGCGGCCGGGCGGCACCATCGGCGGCTCGCAGAACACCGGGTTGGTGGGGTCGACCAGGGTGCGACCCCGGCCGCGCCGCCCGGCCGGGCCGCGCAGGAACTCGACCGCGGCGGGGAACGGCACCGCGAGCACCACCAGCGCGGCCCGGTCGAGCAGGTCGGCCACCCGGCGCGGGTCGGCCCGGCCCGGCACCAGGAGGGGGTGGAGACCGGCCTGCCGGACCGCCTCGGCCAGCCCCCGGCCCATCCGGCCCCGACCCACGATGCCGACGGTCATCGGGCCACCACCGCGTACCGGCTCAGCGCCCGGCGCAGCTCGGCCGGCACCTCGACCGGCTCCAGGCCGTGGCCGCCCCGGCGCATGCAGGCCACCGTCTGCCGGCCCTGGGCCAGCAGCGTCGGCGGACCGGGCGCCACCCGGACGTAGTCGAAGGACATCGCGATCCGGTGGCCGTCCAGCCGGTCCAGCATCATCCGCACCTCCACCTCGTCGAAGGCGCCGCCCTCGGCGTAGAAGTCGGCGTGGCAGTCCACGGTCACCAGGGCCAGCCCGTCGGCCAGCGCGGCCATCACGCCGGGCGCGTGGTCGGCCAGGAAGTGCTCCCGGCAGTGCCCCTGCCAGTGCAGGTAGTGGGCGAAGTAGACGTTCCCCACGAGGTTTGTCTCGTCGAAGGTCACCACGTGCCGGTGGACGTAGCTGTCGGGCATCTCCTCACCCCTCCCCGTCGGCGTCGGCTGCGACGGCCAGGCTCACCGCGACCGGCCCGGGCGTCGCCGGCACGACCGTTCCGTAGACCGCGTGCCGGCCGGCGTGCAGCGCCACCCAGCCGTCCGGTCCGGTCTCGTCGCGCAGCACCAGCGGGACGTCGACCGCCGCGCCCGCCTTCACCAGCGCCTCCAGCGCGGTCCACACCCGGGTCCCGGCGGTGGCCGCGTCCTCGCCGGTGAGCCGGGCCAGCGCCTCGGCGACCCGGGCCCCCGCCCCGGGCAACGGTGGGGTGGGGGTGACCACCTCCCAGTCCACCCCGACTGGGCGGTCCGCCGTGGCGGTCAGCAGGTGCCCGTCGAGGTGGCTGACGCTGATCCCGCGCCACCCCAGCGGCGTGGCCGGTACGCCGGGCCGGAGCCGGCCGGTGGCGTCGGCGCGTACCTCGCCACCGAGCAGCCAGCCGGCCAGCGCCCGGCTGCGTTCCCGGTCGCCCCGCCCGGCCGGCGCCGCGGCCAGGTCCACCCGCAGCTCCGGCCGCCAGCGGCGCAGCCGCCGGGCCACCAGCGGCCCGACCAGCTCGGCCGGCCACACGGCGTTCTCCACCGGGCCGACCGCCCGCAGCCGCAGCCCGGTCCAGCGCTCCACCGGCGAGCCGTCCGCGTCGATGACGGTGACGTCGAAGCGGAACTCGTCACCCGTCTCGGCGACCTGTCGGGCGTGGACGGTCAGAATGCCCTCCGGGCGGGCGTGGATATCGATCCGGTCCACCCCGACCGGCAGCACCCGCCGGTCCGGCACGCACGCCTGGAGCAGGTGCAGGAAGGCGTCCCGCACCCCCGGGTCGCCCAGTTGCAGTCGCTGGTCGTGGAAGCCGCCGAACCAGGTCCCCGCCTCGGCGTGCACCTCGGCCACGCACCGGTAGGCGCTCAGCCCGTGGTAGCCCGCCACCCGCCGGAACCGCGGGCCGTGGAAGAAGGCCGGGCCGTAGAGCGGCCCGCCGGGCACCAGCAGCCCGGTGGAGGGCGGCGGCACCGGCTCGCCCGAGGTCACCGCCCCGCCGTACGTGCCGGTGAGGTGGTCCACGGCGAAGCCGGTCTCCGCGCTGCGCACCGCCGCCCGGACGGTGCCGTCCGCGCCGGTCAGCGCGGCCACCCGGACCGGCCGGGGCTCCCGCTCGCCGACCGTCACCGGGCGGGTCAGCGCCACGTCCCGGATCACCGTGGGCACCTGCTTCGCGCCGAGCGCGGCGGCGGCCTGCGCCATCGCCTCCAGCCCGAGCACCGCCGGGAGCACGGCCGCGCCGTCGATCCGGTGGTCGTCCAGGTAGGGGTCGGCGCCGAGGGAGAGCCGGGCCTCGCTGACCAGCTCGACGCAGGGCGTGCCGACCAGCCGTGACTCCAGGAAGCGGCCGTGCTCCTCGGCGCACTCGTCCCACTCCAGGGTGTCGCTCACCGGCAGCCGGCCGGCCACCAGCACCACCGGCGGCAGCGCGGGCGTGGCGAGCAGTTCCAGCAGCAGGCGGGTGCCCTCGTCCGGCGGGATCGGGCTGACCCCGCGCCGGAGCAGCCCGTCGAGCACGCCGAGCCGGACGCCCATCCCGGTTCCGGACCAGACCGACCACTCGATGCTCAGCCAGCGCACCTGCGGCACGGCGGCGGCCAGCTCCGCGCAGCGCCGGGAGAGGTACTCGTTGGCGGTGGCGTACGCCGCCTCGCCGGGCAGCCCGGCCCGGCCGATCACCGAGCCGAACGCCACGGCGAAGCGCAGCTCGTCGGGGTCCAGCGCGGCCACCACGTGCTCGAAGCCGTACGCCTTCGGGGCGAGGGTGCGGTCCAGCTCCTCGGCGGTCAGCTCGGTCACCGGCGCGGGCTCGTTGCGCCCGGCCGCGTGCAGCAGCCCGCGCACCGGACCGTGCTCGGCGCGGACGGCGGTTACCGCCGCGGCCACCGCCGCCGGGTCGGCAAGGTCGACCGACCGGTAGACGGCGCCGGTGCGGCGGACCGCCTCGACCACCTCCGGGTCGTCGGCGGGGCTGCGGCCGAAGAGCACCAGCCGCGCCCCGGTTGCCTCGCCGAGGGCAGCGGCGCAGGCCGCCCCGATCCCCTTCGCGCCCCCGGTGACCAGGCAGACCTCGCCCGGTCCGAGCGGGATCCGCCGGTCGGTGCGGGGCTGCCCGTCCAGCAGCCGGGTCACCGGCACGGTGCGTACGCCGTCCGCGCCGTACACCACCTCCTGGTAGCCCGACCAGGGCCGGGACGCCTCGACGGCGGCCAGCCGGACGCCGGCCGGGCCCGGCGGGGTCTCCACCACCAGCACCGACGCCCCGGTCTCCACGGCCAGGCTGCGGCCGACGGCCGCGCCGACCCCGCCGTGGTGCAGCACC
>NZ_MUYZ01000272.1:0-9495 GCF_003013775.1 Micromonospora sp. MH33 | reverse complement strand
GCCGCGCCGGGGCGGCCGGGGGTCGGGGCGTATCCCGAGGGGACGGTGCCGGGGCCCCGGGTGGGTGACCCGGCGACGGAGCTGGCCGCGGCCGGGCAGCTGGCCGACGAGGCCGACCGGCACGGGCAGCAGGCCGAGGCCCTGGCGCAGCGACCCGTGCTGCTGCCCACCTGGTCGGCGCCGGCCCGGGCGGTCGCCGTCTACACCGCCTGCGCGCTGGCCGGCTCCCTGCTCATGCTGGTGGCGCTGATCGGCTCGCCGCTGCCGGCGACCGGGCTCGACCTGGTGGCCGCCGTCTCGTGCGCCGGCGTCCCGCTGCTGTCCTTCCTGGCCGGACAGCTGGTGCTGGGGCGCTGGGGCCGCCCGGTGATCGGCGGCGAGACCCCGCCGGGCCGGTACGTGCCGCTCGGCTTCGTGATCTGTGCGCTGGTCGCACCGTCGCTGTTCTGCGTCTACCTGGTGGTGTTCCGGCTGCTCAGCTGAGGGCGCGCGGTTCGGGGCCGGGCTCGGCACCCGGGCGTCGCGTAGGCTGCCGGGCAGGCGAGCAGGGGAGGGCGCGTGAGCGCGGCGCAGATCATCGCGAGGCTGGCGGCGGCGGCCCAGAAGCTGGACGAGGCGAAGGCCAGGACGGCTGCCGCGGCGCAGGACGCCGCCGAGGCCCGGGCGCTGGTCGCGGGCGCCCTGGAGGGCGTGGCCGCCGGGCCGCTGATCGGTGTCATCGACGCCTACCGGCAGGCGCTCAGCCAGGCCGCCCAGGGCGGCGAGCCGGCCCGCCAGCACCTCCAGGAGACCATCGCCAAGGTCCAGGCCCTCGGCAGCTGAGCCCCTCGTCCCCCGGGAGGGGACCGCAGGGGTGATTCGCCGGTTTGTGCCTCCCGCGCGACAACGGGTTACCCGCGCGTAACTTTCCATTGACGTGTGTGAAATCGGACACGCATCATCGTTCCACGATCGATCGGATCCCCCACCCGTCCTCCCGGTTCACCGGGGCCTCCCACCGGAGGTGCAGCCCATGCTGCTCCGAACGATCCTGGCCGCCACCGCCGCCGTCACCGCCCTGCTGGTCCCGGCCACCGCCGCCCACGCCGAGCCCACCACCGCCGCAGCCACCACCAGCAGCACGGCCGACGCCACCGGCCTCGCCGCCGCCGGCGCCAACCCGGTCATCGTGGTCGGCGGCCTGATCGGAATCTCCATCGCCTACGAGCCGATCGCCGCCCGGCTGCGCGCCGACGGCTACCGGGTCTCGATCTACCAGTTGCCGAACCTCGGCTTCGGCGACATCCGCGAGTCGGCCCGCGCCCTGTCGTCCTACGTGGACCAGGTCCGCGCCGTCACCGGCGCGGCCAAGGTGGACCTGGTCACCCACTCCGAGGGCGGCCTGGTCTCCCGCTGGTACGTGAAGTTCCTGGGCGGCGCCGACAAGGTCGACCGCTACGTGAGCCTGGGCAGCCCGCAACAGGGCACCTACGTCGCCAACATCGTCAACTTTCTGGGGCTGGGCAGCTGCGCGGGCATCGTGGCCTGCCAGCAGATGTCCATCGGGTCCGGCTTCCTCGCCGACCTCAACGCGGGCGACGACACCCCGGGCACGGTCCGCTGGACCACCGTCCGCACCTGGCAGGACGAGCTGGTCCGCCCGGTGGACAACGCCGCCCTCGCCGACGGCGCCAGCAACGTCCTGGTCCAGGCGTGGTGCCCGCTGCGGATCGTCGGCCACCTGGGCCTGGTCCTCGACGGCACCACCTACAGCGTCGTGCGGCAGGTGCTCGCCGGCGCCACGATCCGCCCCAACTGCTTCGCGGTCTGAGAGCGCGGCCGGGCTCGACGGTCGCCGCGCGGGCGGCCGTCGAGCCCGGCCGTCACGTGGTGGCGCCGCCCCGGATCAGGTCGGCCGCCCGCCAGGCCAGCGCGGTCACCGGGGCGCTGGTCCAGCCGGACACCATCACCGGCAGCACCGAGGCGTCGACCACCCGCAGCCCGGTCACCCCGCGCACCCGCAGCTCGGGGTCGACGACGTGCTCGTCGTCCGCGCCCATGGCGCAGGTGCCGATGGCGTGGTAGCCGCAGTAGCCGTGCGTCCGGGCGGCCTCGATGATCTCCTCGTCCGTCTGGACGGCCGCCCCCGGCAGGGTCTCCGCCGCGATCCGCTTGGCGATCGGCCCGGTGGCGAAGAGCTCCCGCATCCAGCGGAACGCGTCCGCCGCGACCCGGCGGTCGTGCGCGGTGGCGAAGTAGTTCGCCACGATCGCGGGCGGCGTGCGGGGGTCGGGTCCGGTGACGGCGAGGCTGCCCTCGCTGTCGGGGCGGGTCACCGTGCCGAGGCAGATGAGGCCCGGCTCGCGCTCCAGCTCCAGGGCCCGGCCGGGGCGCGGCGGCGCCGCCGAGAAGGGCGCCATCAGCAGGTGGACGTCCGGGCGGTCCAGCTCCGGACGGGACTTCACGTGGGCCGCGATGTCCATCACCGGCAGGGCGAGCGGGCCCCGGCGGGTGAGCAGGTAGCGCAGGGCGGCGCGGGCCTGCCCCAGCGGGCTGCCGAGCCGGGCGTTGTAGCCGCCCGGCCCGGCGAGCCGGTACTGCAGCGGGATCGGCCGGTGCTCCCGCAGGCCCGCCCCCACCCGGGGCCGGTCGAGCAGCACCGGGACGCCGGCGGCCCGCAGGGTGTCGGCCGGCCCGATGCCGGAGACCTGCAGCAGCTGCGGGGTGGCCAGGGCGCCCGCGGCGAGGATCACCTCGGCGGCCGCCCGGTGCTCGACCTCCCGGCCCCGGTGCGCGACCCGTACGCCGACCGCCCGGCCGCCCTCGATCAGTACGCGCAGCGCGACCGTGTCGACCGCGACGGTCAGGTTCGGCCGGTCGCGTATCGGATGCAGGAAGGCGTCGGCGGCGCTGACCCGGCGCCCGGCGTGGATGGTGGCCGTGGCGTAGCCGATCCGCTCGCCGTCGCCGGCGTCGAGGTCGTCGACCCGGCGCCAGCCCAGCTCCGACCCGGTCTCGAGCATCTCCTCGCAGAGCGGGTCGGTGCCGGTGGTGACGGACAGGCGCACCGGGTTGCCGGTGTCGTGCGAGGGGTGGTCCGCCAGCCGATCGAAGATCGGCCGCACGGTGGACCAGCCCCAGCCGAGGTGCGCCAACGCGTCCCAGTCCGCCGCCGCGCCGCGGCTCCAGATCATGCCGTTGATCGAGGTCGAGCCGCCGACCATCCGGCCGCGCTGCCAGGTCTCGCGCCGCCCCGGTGCAATGGTCGCCGGATAGTGCCAGGCGGTGCGCGGGTCGTCCATCAGCCGGGAAAACGCCTTGGGTACGCGGACGTACGGGCTGCGGTCCCAGCCGCCCGCCTCGATCAGCAGCACCCGGGTGCCCGGGTCCTCGGTGAGCCGGTTGGCCAGCACGCACCCGGCCGCGCCGGCACCGACGACGACGTAGTCGAAACCGTCCACTCCGGACCCCCACTCGTCCCGGGCGTGAGAATCCCTCTGACGGTAGCGGCTCGATCACCCTACGGAAAGGGCCTGGGTCGCGGCGGGGCCGGCTCAGGCGGCCTTGGCGAGCGCCTCGAACTCGTCGTCGCTGAGCCGCACCTCGGCCGCGGCGACGTTCTCCTCCAGGTGCGCCACGGAGGACGTACCCGGGATGGGGAGCATCACCGGCGACCGGCGCAACAGCCAGGCGAGGGCGAGCTGCGCGGGCGTCGCGCCGTGCTCGGTGGAGATCGCGTCCAGCGGGCCGCCCGGCCGGGCCAGGTTGCCGGTGGCGATCGGGAACCAGGGGATGAACGCCAGGTCGTTGCGCTCGCAGTGGTCCAGCACGTCCTCGGCGCTGCGGTCGGCCAGGTTGTAGAGGTTCTGCACCGAGACGATCGGGGTGATCCGCCGGGCCGCCTCGATCTGCTCGACGGTCACCTCGGAGAGCCCGATGTGCCGGACCTTGCCCTCCTGCTTGAGCAGGGCCAGCTCGCCGAGCTGGTCCGCCAGCGGCACCTTCTCGTCGATCCGGTGCAGCTGGTAGAGCGGGATGCAGTCCAGGCCCAGGTGGCGCAGGCTCAGCTCGCACTGCTGGCGCAGGTACTCGGGACGGCCCACCGGCCGCCAGTCGCCCGGACCGGAGCGGGTCAGCCCGGCCTTGGTCGCGATGACCAGGTCCTCGGCGTACGGGTGCAGCGCCTCCTTGATCAGCAGCTCGCTGACGAACGGGCCGTAGGAGTCGGCGGTGTCGATGAAGGTCACGCCCAGCTCGTACGCCCGGCGCAGCACCCGCACCGCCTCGGCCGGGTCCTTCGGATCGCCCCAGACCCCGGGACCGGTGAGCTGCATGGCCCCGTAGCCGAGCCGGTCGACCTG
Organism: Micromonospora sp. MH33; assembly: GCF_003013775.1. Classification (NCBI taxonomy): domain Bacteria; kingdom Bacillati; phylum Actinomycetota; class Actinomycetes; order Micromonosporales; family Micromonosporaceae; genus Micromonospora; species Micromonospora sp. MH33. Next base: position 5,155 of record NZ_MUYZ01000272.1, on the reverse strand, counting down.
GAGGTCCCCGCCGATCCGGTAGGTGCCCGAGGCCTTCGCGGGCCGGGTGCTGGTCGTCATGGCGGTCCTCCTGTGCGTCGTCGTCGGCGGCGGTCACCGCCTGCGACCGGAACTCTTTCCCGGGAATCGCCGTCGCCAACGTCCCGCGCCGCGTATTTCCGCCCGTACCGTGACGAGGCGACGGCTCTCCCACCGCGGGACGAACCGCCCAGCGGGTCGGCAACCCGGCCGGCCGGGCGGGCAGTTGCGGCGAGCGGCCCCGGCGGCGCCGGCCGCCGTGCGACGCTGGACGGGACGGTGGTCTGGAGGTGCGCATGGCCGCGACGCCACGGCTCGACTTCGCGCTCGACACGTACGAGTGCATCGTGCTCTACCCGGGACCGTCGGGCCGGGCGCTGCCGGAGGAAACCGTGCAACGGCTCCAGGCCGAGCACATCCAGCACATGCAGGCGCTGCAACGGCGGGGCATCGTCCTGGTCGACGGCTCGGTGGACGGCCCGGCCCGCGAGCCGGACCCGCCGATCGGGTTCGGCCTGGCCCGCACCGGCTCGGTCGACGACGTGCGCAGCGTGATGGAGGCCGACCCGGCCGTGCAGGCCGGGCTCTACCGGGTCGAGGTGCTCACCTTCCTCTGCCCGGCCGGCTCGCTGGAGTTCCCCCTCGTCAAGACTCAGAGCTGACTGTCGGTCCAAGCGCCGCTACGACCCGCGCTTGACGTTCTCCGCCGTGCCGACCCTGCCCCCGGCCACGCCGCCCGCGCCCCGGGTCCCGGCGGCGGACGCCGACGCCGGGGTGGCGCCGGTCGATCTCCGGGAGCGCTCCGCCGAGGGATGAACGCGAGCGGTACGATTTCCGCCGCGCGGTCGCCGATGCCCGCCACACACGACGTCCCCGGTGCGGTGCCACACCGCCCGCCGGCGCGGGTATCGCGCGTCGTTGGACAACTGTTCCGCAGTCCGAAAGGGGTCGGCCGGCAGGTCGACCCGGAGGAGAGACTAGCCTGATGGGCGTGACACGCCGCGCGAAGATCGTCTGCACACTCGGCCCCGCCACCTCGTCCCCGGAGCGCATCCGGGGCCTGGTCGAGGCCGGCATGAACGTGGCGAGGCTGAACTTCAGCCACGGCAGTCACGAGGACCACGAATCGGTCTACCGGCTGGTCCGGGAGGCCGCCGAGGCGGCCGGGCAGCCGGTCGCCGTGCTCGCCGACCTCCAGGGCCCCAAGATCCGCCTGGGCAAGTTCGCCGACGGCCCGCACGAGTGGCGCACCGGCGACTCGGTGGTCATCACCGGCGACGAGATCCTCGGCACCAAGGAGCGGGTCTCCTGCACCTACCGCAAGCTGCCGCAGGAGGTGAAGCCGGGCGACCGGCTGCTGATCGACGACGGCCGGGTCGCGGTCGAGGTCAGCGACGTCACCGGCAACGACATCCGCGTCCTGGTCACCGAGGGCGGCCCGGTCTCCAACAACAAGGGCGTCTCGCTGCCGAACGTGGCGGTCAGCGTCCCGGCCCTGTCCGACAAGGACGCCGACGACCTGCGCTTCGCCCTCGGCCTGGGCGTCGACCTGATCGCGCTCTCCTTCGTCCGCTCGCCCGAGGACATCAAGCTCGTCCACTCGATCATGGCTGAGGAGGGCGTTCTCCGCCCGGTGCTGGCCAAGGTCGAGAAGCCGGAGGCGGTCGACCACCTCGAGGCGATCGTGCTCGCCTTCGACGGGGTCATGGTCGCCCGCGGCGACCTCGGCGTCGAACTGCCGCTGGACCAGGTGCCGCTGGTGCAGAAGCGCGCCGTGCAGCTCTGCCGGGAGAACGCCAAGCCGGTCATCGTGGCCACCCAGATGCTCGACTCCATGATCGAGAACTCGCGCCCCACCCGCGCCGAGGCCTCCGACGTGGCCAACGCGGTGCTCGACGGCGCGGACGCGGTGATGCTCTCCGGCGAGACCAGCGTCGGCAAGTACCCGGTGCTCACGGTCAGCACCATGGCGAAGATCATCACCACCACCGAGGCCGGCTCGATCGGCGTGCCGCGGCTGCAGCACGACCCGCGTACCCACGGTGGCGCGCTCACCGTGGCCGCCTCCTCGATCGCGCGGGCCATCGGCGCCAAGGCCATGGTCGCCTTCTCGCAGACCGGCGACACGGTCAAGCGGCTGGCCCGGCTGCACTGCGACCTGCCGCTGCTGGCCTTCACCCCGGTTCCCGAGGTGCGCAACCAGCTGGCCCTCTCCTGGGGCGTGGAGACCTTCCTCATGCCGTTCGTCGAGCACACCGACGACATGTTCCGCCAGGTCGACCAGGCGCTGCTCGGCCTCAACCGGGCCAACCCCGGCGACTACGTGGTGATCGTGGCGGGCAGCCCGCCCGGCACCCCCGGCTCCACCAACACCCTGCGCGTGCACCAGCTGGGCTCGCTGGTCGACGCCGCCTCGGCCCGGGCTCTTCAGTGAGCGCGAGGAGTGAGCCGGTTCTGCGAGCCCCGCAGTCGCGAACGGAGACAGTTCGGTGAGCGCGAGGAGTGAGCCGGTTCTGCGAGCCCCGCAGTCGCGAACGGAGACAGTTCAGTGAGCGCGAGGAGTGAGCCGGTTCTGCGAGCCCCGCAGTCGCGAACGGAGACAGTTCGGTGAGCGCGAGGAGTGAGCCGGTTCTGCGAGCCCCGCAGTCGCGAACGGAGACAGTGCAGTGACCGAGCGTCCGGTGGCGACCGGGCAGGCCGCGGTCGACCAGCTCCTGGAGGTGCTGGACCTCGACCACACCGGCGAGATGACCTTCCGCGGGATGAGCCCGCCGGTGGGTCCGCAGCGGGTGTACGGCGGCCAGGTCGCCGGCCAGGCCCTGGTCGCCGCCGGGCGCACCGTCGACCCGGAGCGTTTCGTGCACTCCCTGCACGGCTACTTCGTCCGCCCCGGCGACCCCGTCGAGCCGATCGAATACCAGGTGGAGAACGTCCGGGACGGCCGCTCGTTCTCGGTGCGCCGCTCCGTGGCGCTCCAGCACGACAAGCCGATCTTCTTCATGTCGGCCTCGTTCCAGCGGCAGGAGGAGGGGCTGGACCACCACGCGCCGGTCCCGCCCGACGTGCCCGCCCCGGACCAGGTCCCGACCATGACCGACCGGCTCTCCCGCTACCCGGAGCGGCTCGGCATCTGGGGCCAGATCCCGCGCCCGATCGACGTCCGCTACGTCGGCGAGCCCGGCTGGGTACGCCCCGGCGACCGTCCCGCCGAGCCGCACCAGCGGGTCTGGATGCGCCTCGACGGCAAGCTTCCCGACGATCCGCTGCTGCACGCCTGCGCCCTCACGTACGCCTCCGACCTGACCCTGCTCGACTCGGTGCTGTCGGTGCACGGCGAGGTGTGGGGGCCCGGGGGAGTGGTGGGCGCGAGCCTCGACCACGCGCTCTGGTTCCACCGGTCGTTCCGCGCCGACGAGTGGTTCCTCTACGACTGCTGGAGCCCGTCGGCGTCCGGCGCCCGGGGCCTGGCCACCGGCCGGATGTTCACCACCGACGGCCGGCACATCGCCAGCGCCGTGCAGGAGGGGCTGCTACGCCGGGTCGGCGCCTGAGCGGGCAACCGTGACCGTTCGGCCGAGGGTCGGGAGTCCGGGCGGCTGACCAGGCGACTAACCTTGCCGGCATGCGCCTCTCCGCCCGGGTCGACTACGCCCTCCGCGCGGCCGCCGAACTGGCCTCGGTCGCCGATGGCGCGACAGCCGGGCGGAGCCGGCCGGTGACCGCCGAGCAGCTCGCCCGCGCCCAGGAAATCCCGCCGAAGTTCCTGGAGAGCATCCTGCTCCAGCTGCGCCGGGGCGGCATCGTGCACGCCCAGCGCGGTCCCGAGGGCGGCTACTGGCTGGCCCGGCCCGCGTCGGAGATCTCCCTGGCCGAGGTGATCCGGGTGATCGACGGCCCGCTGGCGCACGTCCGCGGCCAGCGCCCGGAGCAGCTCGGCTATCAGGGGGCGGCCCGTGCCCTGCAGGACGTGTGGATCGCGCTGCGGGCCAGCGAGCGGGAGATCCTCGAACTGGTCACCATCGCCGACGTGGCCGGCGGCAGCCTACCCGGTCGGGTGAGCGAGCTGGCCGCCGATCCCCGGGCCTGGAGCTGACCGCCCCGTCCTCCGCCCGCCAGCGTCGCCCCGGCGGCTGACCCGCGCGCCCGCCGCGCCGTCCGGCGCGTCCCATCAACCGGATGGAGGACTTGACCGGAGCGTCTCCGTGCCGCATTGTCGACCAAGTCGATAGGAGATGCCGAAAAGTCAGGGGGCGCTCGTGCGCAAGCTGCTGGTCCTCGCCCTCGTCGGGCTCGCCGCGCAACTGGTCGACGGCGCGCTCGGCATGGCGTACGGGCTGACCTCCTCGACCCTGCTGCTCTTCGCCGGGGTGGCACCGGCCGCCGCCTCCGCCTCGGTGCACCTGGCCGAGATCGGCACCACCCTCGCCGCCGGAATCTCGCACTGGCGGTTCGGCAACGTCGACTGGCGGGTGGTGGGCCGGATCGCGCTGCCCGGCGCGGTCGGCTCGTTCGCCGGCGCCACCTTCCTCAGCTCCATCTCCACCGAGTCCGCCGCGCCCTGGATGGCCGCCATCCTGTTCAGCCTCGGCGCCTACCTGCTGGTCCGCTTCTCCCGGCCGCTGCGCGCCAACCGGGCCGCCGGCCGGCTGCGCAGCCGCTTCCTGGCCCCGCTCGGCCTGTTCGCCGGCTTCGTCGACGCCACCGGCGGGGGCGGCTGGGGCCCGGTCGCCACCCCGGCGCTGCTGGTCTCCGGCCGGATGGAACCGCGCAAGGTGATCGGGTCGGTGGACACCTCCGAGTTCCTGGTGGCCGGCGCGGCCAGCATCGGCTTCCTGATCGGCCTCGGCTCCGACGGCTTCCTGCTGCCCACCGTGGCCGCCCTGCTGGTCGGCGGCCTGATCGCCGCGCCGATCGCCGCCTGGCTGGTCCGCATCGTCCCCGCCCAGCTGCTCGGCGCCGTCATCGGCGGGGTGATCGTGCTGACCAACACCCGCACCCTGCTGCGCGCCGGTGAGCTGGGCGGCCCGGTCCCGGCCCTGGCCTACTCGGTGCTCGGCGCCGGCTGGCTGGTCGCCGTGGTGCTGGCGGCGCGGGCGCTGCGCCGCACCCGCCGGGCCCGCGCCGTCGCCGAGGCCGC
>NZ_MUYZ01000271.1:0-9540 GCF_003013775.1 Micromonospora sp. MH33 | reverse complement strand
CGGGGCAGGATGCCGGTCATCGCGGACCGCCTCAACGGCGCCGGGCGGCGGTGGCCCGGTCGGCGAGCCCGGGCACGGTGACGTCCCCGTCGCGTACCCGGACCAGCAGCCAGCCGACCAGGCCGGCCACGGTGGCGGCGGCCGCCGCCCCGGCGCCGCCCAGCGCCCAGACCGCGACCACCAGGAATCCGGCGAGGAAGCCGAACTGCCCGCGCGTCATGCCCCACCTCCGCTCCGCGTGATCGACCGGACCGGCGGGGCGTACCCGTTTCCGGGCCGGCCAGTCCTCCCATCGGGCCGTCCCGCCGCCGGGTTCACCGGTCCGGCGGCCCGGGGCGAGCGGATTCCGCCGCACCGCCGAGGCGGCCACCATGATCGACGCCCTAGACTCGGACGTCGACCGAACGACGGATGGATCTGGCGAGATGACGAGCACCGGCAGCGTGGCCACCTCTTGGCTGCGCCCGATCCCGCCCGGGGTCGCGCCGCAGCTCACCCGCGCCGGCCAGGTCGGGTATCCGGCCCGGCGGCTCGGCGAGCTGGTGCAGGGCCGGCCGCCGGGCGTCACCGGGCACCAGTGGAGCACCGCCGGCCGGGAGATCCTCGACCAGGTGGTCTGCGCCCCCGACACCGGCCTGCCGCTGTTCGCCGTGCGCTTCGCCCCGCCCGCGCCCGCCGGGTCGCCGGCCAGCCGAACCGAGCGGATGACCAGCGCTGTCTGCGCCGCGGTCGGCCTGCCGCTGCTGCGGGTGGAGTCGCCCACGTTGCGCGGCGCCGAGCACGCCCGCCGCCTCGTCGAGTACGTCATCGACGCGCGCGACTACGCCGCCGGCACCGACCCGGACACCGGCGACGCCGTCGGGTTCCGGGACATCGTCGGCCGGCTCCCGGACGGCCGCCGCGGGCCGGTGAACGACCTCGGGGCGCTCACCCGGGCCGCCGCCGTCGAGGCGTACGTGGAGCGCCGGCTCGCCGACCCGATCGTCCGCGGGCTGCACGTGCGGTGGACGGACGGCCCGGCCGAGGGCTGGAGCTGGGTCGAGGTGCGGCCCGGCCGGTGCCTCGTGGAGCGGGTGCACCTCGCCGCTGAGCGCTTCTCCTGCGGGGTGGACCCGGGCCGGCTCGCCGAGGACCTGGCCGCCGTGGCGGTCGGGGAGCGGCTGCGCGACCTGGACGCCGCCGGACCGTCCCTGGTGGACCGGGATGAGTTGCGCGGGCAGATCCGCCGGCTCGCCGCCCGGCGCGACGAGTTCGACGGCGGCTTCGCCTTCGACCACCTCTGCGCCGACTGACCGGCGTTCCCGGCCCCGGCTGGCTCCGCGGGTGTCCCCGCGAATTCTCCCGTTTCCCGGTTGAACCTTCGCCGCCCTCGCTCCGTACCTAAGCGGGAATGGACGCAGATCTTCCCCGCCGCGCCGGACGGCGCGGGGACGGTGCGGAAAGGGCATCGTCGGTCATCGACGTGCGACCGGAGCGTCGCAGTGATCCTCACCCCGAATTCCATCGGTCCGCCGGGGTCACCAGTCAGCTACCGGATCGAGAAGGAGAGCAATTCGATGCGCAGGTCCACACGGGCGCGCCGGTCATCCGGTAACGCGCGGAGCAAGCGTCTGCTGGCCGTGGTCGGCACGCTCGCGGTCTTCGGCGGAATCGTCGCCGTCACCCAGATCTCGTCCGCCCAGGACCGGCGGGCCACCGTCCGTACCGCCTCGGCGTCCTGCGTGGCCGCGAGCCCGGGAGCCACCGCGCCGGACGGCCAGGGCAGCACGACACGGACCTGGCAGAACGGCCGGTGGGTACGCAACCACTGGGGTGACGGGCAGATGTCGTCCGCCGAGTGCCAGGAGACCAAGGGGGGCGGCGCGGGCGCCGGTACCCCGACCGTGGCCTGCCCGGACGTGCGGAGCAAGCTGCCGCAGGTGCCCGACCAGGCGCGCGCCGAGGTGGACCGCAACCTCGCCCTGCTGGACGGCCAGATCGCCGAGGCCAACCGGCGGCTCGCGGCGGACGGCGCCCGCAACGGCGACTTCATCAACAACGCCGTCCTGCGGCCGCTCGCCGACAAGCGGACCGCGACGTTGAACCGGATCGCCACGGCCATCGGCCGGGTCGCCGAGCGCCCGCAGGGCCTGGACCAGTTGGCCCAGTGCGCCCTCGCCGACAACGCGCAGAATGGCGGCGGCAACAACGGCGGCCAGAATGGCGGCGGCAACAACGGCGGGCAGACCGGCGGGAACAACAACGGCGGGCAGACCGGCGGGAACAACGGTGGCCAGACCGGCGGCAACAACAACGGCGGGAACAACAACGGGGGCAACAACGGATTGGGCGTGCTCGCCAAGGACTGCGCCAACAGCCGCCTCCAGGCGCACGACGGTTTCCAGAACGGCAATCGTTGCGTGAGCACCGCGTTCGGTGAGGTCGGCGCCGCCGCGAACAATCCCTCGCTGCTCATCACGCAGTTCCCGAACCGGGTCCAGCGCAACCAGCCGTTCACCCTCCGGGTCAGCACCCGCAACCTGGTCCGCGACCGCTTCCTCGCCGCCGGCCAGGGCGGCTACTACCTGGAGAGCTCCCTCCTCAACGACCAGGGCCTGGTGCGCGGCCACTTCCACACCGCGTGCCGGATGCTCGGCAGCACCCGGCAGCCCCCGAACCCGCAGGACGTGCCGGCGTTCTTCGTCGCCACCGAGGACGGCCGGGGCAGCGCCCAGCCGGACGACGTGCTGATCCAGATCCCGGGCCTGCCGCAGTCCGGGCTGGCGCAGTGCGCGGTCTGGGCCGGTGACGGCTCCCACCGCATCCCGATGATGGAGCGGGCCAACCAGACCCCCGCCTTCGACGTGGTGCGGATCCGGGTCAACTGAGCACCGACGGCCGGTGCCGCCCTGGGGGTACGCCTCGGGCGGCACCGGGCCGTTCCCGTCGTGGGTCGCCGGGACCGGGCGGGCCTCAGGGCAACGGTTCGCCGGCCTCGGAGCGCGGCAGGTGGGTGCAGTGCGCAACCGTGGCGTCGTCCGGGACCGGAGGCGTCGGGGCCGCCGGTGGCGCGGGCCTCGGCCTGCCGGACGCGGCGGATGACGCCGGCCGGCCCGTGGACGGCGAGCACGGCCGCGATCTCGCCGATCGCGGCGGCGAGGAGGGACACGAGGTCTCGCCCGTCGTCCCGCGACAGCCGGCCGAGCAGAGCGCCGCCGAGGCGGTGGGTGTACCAGGCGACACCGTGGGCGCAGATCGACTCGGTGCCCGGGAACCGCGCCGAGGAAGTCCTCGTTCGGCCGGCCGGCCCTGCCGGCACTGGTCGCCATGCTGACGCGCACCCGTGGCTCCGGGGTCGGGATCGCGCGCCTCCGGGCGGGGCCCGCGGGATGAAGTTCGGTGCCGGGATTCCCCGCCCGGCTGAAAATTGTTAACGGTGGGAAAAGTCGATCGGGGCCACGCCGCTTTCTCAGCGTGACCCCGGGGTGCCCGACCGTGAACCGGGAGGGCTCAGCGGTTCTTGTAGGCCTCCACCACCGAGACGGGGATGCGGCCCCGCTCGGAAATCTCGTAGCCGTTCTTGGCGGCCCATTCCCGGATGGCGCGGTTCTGCTCGCGGTCCATTCCCGAGGTGCTCGGGCGGGTCGCGCCGCGCGCCGCGCGCCCGGCCTCGATCGGGCCGCGCCCGATCCGCCTGCCAGCGCTGATGTACGGGTCCAGCGCCTTGCGCAGAACGCCGGCGTTCTCGTCGGAGACGTCGATCGTGTACGCCACGCCGTCCAGGCTGAACTCGACGGTCCGATCGGCCTTTCCACCGTCGAGGTCGTCGGTCAGAACGGTGATTACTTTCCTTGCCATCGCCATTACTCCCTGTGTCGGGCGGGGTGTGGCTAAGAGTTTGACGTATCTCGCGGCAATTTCGCAACAATACCCGTCCTTCTTATTCGGCGGGTCGCCTTATCCGCGCGGCGCCAAATGGGCGTTCAGGCCCGGTGCGGGTGTCCGGCCGGGCGGCGGGAGTGGCGTGGGTCACAAGCTGGAACAAGGGAGACGGTTTGTTACTTGAGCCTGACACGCTCAACTCAACGTGATAGCAGGTGTTCGATGGCAACTCTTCCGGTACTTCCTCTGACCGACGCCGTCCTGCTGCCCGGCATGGTCATCCCGGTGACCCTCGACCCGACCACCCAGGCCGCGGTCGACGCGGCCCGCGCCACCGGCGACAAGAAGCTGCTCGCCGTGCCCCGCCTCGACGGCGAGTACGGCTCGGTGGGCGTGGTCGCCACCATCGAGAAGGTGGGCCGGCTGCCCAGCGGCGAGCCGGCCGCCGTGGTCCGCGGCCTCGCCCGGGCCCGGATCGGCTCCGGCGTGCCCGGACCGGGCGCCGCCCTCTGGGTCGAGGCCACCACCCTCGACGAACCCGCCCCGGCCGGCCGGGCCCGGGAACTCGGCCGCGAGTACCGCGCGCTGATGACCTCGGTCCTCCAGGAGCGGGGCGCCTGGCAGGTCATCGACGCCATGGAGCGGATGACCGACCTCTCCGAGCTGGCCGACGCGGCCGGCTACGCGCCCTGGCTGACCTTGGCGCAGAAGACCGAGCTGCTCGCCGCCCCGGACGTCACCGCCCGGCTGGAGCTGCTGGTCGGCTGGGTGAAGGACCACCTGGCCGAGCAGGAGGTCACCGAGCGGATCAACAGCGACGTCCGCGAGGGGCTGGAGAAGTCGCAACGCGAGTTCCTGCTCCGCCAGCAGCTCGCCGCCATCCGCAAGGAACTCGGCGAGGACGAGCCGGACGGCTCCGCGGACTACCGCTCCCGCGTCGAGTCCGCCGACCTGCCCGAGAAGGTCCGCGAGGCGGCCCTGCGCGAGGTCGGCAAGCTGGAGCGGGCCAGCGACGCCTCGCCGGAGGCCGGCTGGATCCGGACCTGGCTCGACACCGTCCTCGAGATGCCGTGGAACACGCGTACCGAGGACAACACCGACCTGGCCGCGGCGCGTGCCGTGCTCGACGCCGACCACGCCGGCCTGGCCGACGTGAAGGACCGCATCCTGGAGTACCTCGCGGTGCGCAACCGGCGTGCCGAGCGCAACCTCGGCGTGGTCGGCGGCCGCGGCTCCGGCGCGGTGCTCGCCCTGGCCGGCCCGCCCGGCGTCGGCAAGACCAGCCTCGGTGAGTCCGTCGCGCGGGCCCTCGGCCGCAACTTCGTCCGGGTCTCCCTCGGCGGCGTCCGCGACGAGGCGGAGATCCGCGGCCACCGGCGCACCTACGTCGGCGCGCTGCCCGGCCGGATCGTCCGCGCGCTGCGCGAGGCCGGCTCGATGAACCCGGTGGTGCTCCTCGACGAGGTCGACAAGCTGGCCGTCGGCTACTCCGGCGACCCGGCCGCGGCCCTGCTGGAGGTGCTCGACCCGGCGCAGAACCACACCTTCCGGGACCACTACCTGGAGGTCGACCTCGACCTGTCCGACGTGCTCTTCCTGGCCACCGCCAACGTGGTGGAGACCGTCCCCGGCCCGCTGCTGGACCGGATGGAGCTGGTCACCCTGGACGGTTACACCGAGGACGAGAAGGTGGCCATCGCCCGCGACCACCTGCTGGCCCGGCAGCGGGAACGGGCCGGGCTGACCGCCGAGGAGGTCACCGTCACCGACGGCGCGCTGGCCCTGATGGCGGGGGAGTACACCCGGGAGGCCGGCGTCCGGCAGCTCGAACGGGCCCTGGCGAAGATCCTGCGCAAGGTCACCGTGGCGCTGGCGTCCGACCCGGCGCCGGTCCGCGTCGACACCGACAACCTCGCCCGCTACCTGGGCCGGCCCAAGTTCACCCCGGAGTCGGCCGAGCGGACGGCGGTGCCCGGCGTGGCCACCGGCCTGGCGGTCACCGGCGCCGGCGGGGACGTGCTCTTCATCGAGGCCACCAGCATGGAGGGCGAGCCGGGGCTGACCCTCACCGGTCAGCTCGGCGACGTGATGAAGGAGTCGGCGCACATCGCGCTGTCGTACCTGCGCTCCAACGGGCGACGCCTCGGCATCGACCCGAACGCCCTCGCCGGGAGGCGGATCCACGTGCACTTCCCGGCGGGTGCGGTGCCCAAGGACGGCCCCAGCGCGGGCATCACCATGGTCACCGCGCTGGCATCGCTGGTGACCGGCCGGCCCGTCCGCCCGGAGTTCGGGATGACCGGCGAGGTGACCCTCTCCGGCCGGGTGCTGCCCATCGGCGGCGTGAAGCAGAAGCTGCTCGCCGCCCACCGGGCCGGCCTGACCGAGGTGATCATCCCGAAGCGCAACGAGCCGGACCTGGACGACCTGCCCACCGAGGTCCGCGAGGCGCTGACCATCCACACCCTCGCCGACGTCGCCGACGTGCTCGCCCTGGCGCTGCGCCCGGCCGAGGTCGACGCGGAGACCCTGGGCGGCCAGTCGCTCGCCGCGGCCTGACCACCTGACACGCCGAGGCCCCCGGTCCATTCGGACCGGGGGCCTCGGCCGTGCTCACCAGCGGTCCCGGCGCTCCCGCCGCTCGCCACCGTCGCCATCCCGGCCGCGGCGCTCGCCGCCTCCGTCGCCGTCCCGGTCCCGCCGCACGGTGGCCTTGCGGCCCTTGATGGTGCTGCCGCGCAACCCCTGGATCACCTCGTCGGCGACCCCGTACGGGACCTCGACCAGGGAGAACCGGTCGGCGATCTCGATCGAGCCGATGTCCCGGCCGCTGACCCCGGTCTCCCCGGTGATCGCCCCGACCAGGTCCTGCGGGCGCACCCCGGCGCGCCGGCCCAGCCCGATGAACACCTGCGTGGTGCCCCCGGCGCGGGGACGCGCGCCACCGCGCCGGTCCCGGCCCTCGTACCCCGGCCGGGTCTCCCGGGGCGCGCGGACCGCGACCTGCGGGATCTCCTCCTCCTCGTCGGCGGTGCCGGGCAGGGTGGCCTCGTGGGCCAGCCGCACCGCGGCCAGCGCGACCTCCACCAGGTCGAACTCGTCGGTCAGCGACTCGACGATTGCCCGGAACGGCTCCAGGTCGTCCTCCAGCAGCGACTCCCGCAGCGCCGCCTGGGTCAGCTCCAGCCGCCGGGTACGGAGGTCCGCCACCGTGGGGATCTTGTCGACCGCGATCCGCTGGCCGGTGACCCGCTCGATGGTCTTGAGCATCCGGTGCTCGCGCGGCTCGGCCAACGTGATCGCCACGCCCTCCCGGCCGGCCCGGCCGACCCGGCCGATCCGGTGCACGTACGACTCGGGCGCCGACGGGACGTCGTAGTTGACCACGTGGGTGAGCTGCTCCACGTCCAGCCCGCGGGCCGCCACGTCGGTGGCCACCAGCAGGTCGGCGGTGCCCGACCGCAGCCGGCCCATTACCCGGTCGCGCTGCTCCTGGCTCATCCCGCCGTGCAGCGCCTCGGCCCGGTAGCCCCGGCCGTTCATCGTCTCGGTGAGCCGGTCCACCTCCTCCCGGCTGCGGCAGAACACGATCGCCGCGGTGGGCGACTCCACGTCCAGCACCCGGCCCAGCGCCGCCGGCTTGTGCGCCCGCGCGACGATGTACGCGCTCTGCCGCACCCGCGGCGCCTCGCCCGCGACCGGCCGCTCACGCTCGATCTGGATGCGCACCGGGTCGGTCAGGTGCTTCCGGGCCAGCCCGTCGATCCGGGCCGGCATGGTGGCCGAGAAGAGCACGGTCTGCCGGCCGGCCGGGGCGTGCTCCAGGATCGCCTCGATGTCCTCGGCGAAGCCCATGTCGAGCATCTCGTCCGCCTCGTCCAGCACCACGGTGGCCAGCGCGCCCAGCCGCAGGGTGCCCCGGGCGATGTGGTCCAGCGCCCGGCCCGGGGTCGCCACCACCACGTCCACGCCGGCGTCGAGGGCGCGCAGCTGCCGGCCGATCGGCTGGCCGCCGTAGATCGGCAGGACCCGGGCGCCCAGGTCCTTGCCGTAGCGGTGGAACGCCTCGGAGACCTGCACGGCCAGCTCCCGGGTGGGCACCAGCACCAGCGACACCGGGTCCCCGCCGGGGCGGTCGTCGGGCATCCGCTGCAGCAGCGGCAGGGCGAACGCGGCGGTCTTGCCGGTGCCGGTCGCCGCCTGCCCCAGCAGATCCTGGCCGGCGAGCAGCGGTGGGATCGCCTCCCGCTGGATCGGGGTCGGCTCCTCGTAGCCGAGGACGGCCAGCGCGTTCAGCAGTTCGGTGCGCAGCCCGAGGTCGGTGAAGGCGACGGCCTCGTCCTCGGTGGGGGCGGCGGGATCGGTCGGGGTTGGTGCGGAACTCATGGGGCAAGCTTTTCATCACCGCCACCTGGCCGTCGCGGCGACCGCCGCAAACCGTCGCCCCCGCCACGCCGGCGGTGATCCGGCCGGGCCCCGTGCCTCGGCCGGATCACCCGGACAGGACCGCCAGCAGGGTGGTCAGACCCACGGCGACGTCCAGCACCCCGCACCATTCCGCGTACCCCCGGGGCACCACCCGGCCCGTGCGGTGGTGGGCCAGGTCCCAGGCGGCGTGCCCGAGCCAGCCGAGGCCGACCAGCACACCGGCGAGGCCGTCCGGCCCGAGCAGGGCGCCGGCCGCCAGCCCGCCCCAGCCGGCCAGCCCGGCGAGCTGCCACGCCAGGTTCCGGCGGTCGCCCCACTGCCGCCGCCAGGTGCCGATGAGCAGGTAGCCGGCCGGCAGCACCAGCAGCGTCCACGGGGAGAACACGGTCGGCGCGACCCAGAGGTCCACGGTCATCAGCACCGCGAGTCCGGTCGGCCACCGGCGCGCCACGGCCGCGGCCACCGGATGGCGGCGGCCCGGCGCCGGATGCGCGTGCCGGTGCCGCAGCGCCACCAGGGCCATCGCCGGCAGCATCAGCAGGTGGCCGCCGAGCATCAGCGCGCCGTCCCCGACCAGGCCGGCCCACCACGGCGGGAGCAGCAGCAGGAACGGGACGTACATGACGGCCACCATCTCGGCGGTCGCGGCCCACCCGTGGCCCCGGTGCCACATCCAGGCGGCCATGCCCAGCCCCATGTCCGTCGCCATCACCAGCGCGCCGACATCCGCCCGGGCCAGCACGTCGGTGCCGCCCAGCCGCTCGGCGCCGGCCCGCCACAGCGGGCCGAGCAGCAGCATGCCGACCACCATCGCCACGACCATCCCGGCCAGGTGGCCGGCCAGCCGTCGGGCGTCCTCCCGCAGGGGTACGCGTACCGTCGTCTCCGTCATGCCCCGAGCCTGCCGACGCCCGCCGCGCGGGACCAGGCGCGTCCGTCACCGGAAAACCGTGCGTCGCGCACGGGTGCCGCGTGACATACCGCAGGGGTGAACCGGGCGGCCACCGGCCCTAGGATCGGCGGACATGACGGTCGACGCGGCGGACCGCCGGCTGCGGCGCGCCCGGCAGCTCACCCTGGTGTCGCTGGCGACGAACGTCGGGACCACCCTGCTGCTGCCCGGCGTCGGGCTGGCCCGCGAGCCGGACCCGCTGCGGCTGGCGCTCGGCCTGGTGGGGCTCGCCGCCGTCACCGCCGCCCAGGCGGCGGTCCTGCACGCGGCGGTCACCCCCTGGCTCGCCGGGCGGGCCC
>NZ_MUYZ01000270.1:0-9611 GCF_003013775.1 Micromonospora sp. MH33 | reverse complement strand
ACCGGAACCGGCACCGGTGGCGCCGACCAGCCGCCGCCTCCGCCGGTCGCGCCGACCCCGACGCCGCCCGGGGGTTCCCGGCGCCGCTGGCGGGTCGCCATCGCCGCGGCCCTCGTGCTCGCCGTCGCCGGCGGCGGCGTCGCCGTGGCGACCCTGCGTCCCGACGAGACCCGGCAGGCCGGCGAGGCGCCGGGCACCGTCGCGCCGGCGCAGTCGGCCGGCCCGAGCGGCGCGGCCACACCCGGCGCCTCGACCCCGAGCGCCGAACAGGGCCTCGGTGGCAAGCCGGCCACGTCGCCGTCGACCTCCGCGGGCTCGACCCCGGGCTTCGCCGGGACCCGGCTGACCCTCCCCGGCGCGTCGATCGGCGTGCAGAACGGGGAGACCTTCGGGCAGGCGCTGAGCCGCTCCGACCGCACCTTCGGCAAGCTGCGCATGGCCCGGGTCTTCTTCCCCGGGCTGCCGCCGGCCTGGAACGGCAGCCGGGCCGACGTGGTGGACCGGACCGTGGTGGTCTCCTTCAAGGCCTCCCCCCAGGAGATCAACTCCGGCAGGTACGACTCCCGGCTCGCCTCCTGGTTCGCCTCGATCCCGCGCGAGCACAACGTGTACTGGTCGTACTTCCACGAGCCGGAGGACGACGTCGAGCGGGGCGCGTTCACCACGGCGGCGTACCGGACGGCCTGGAAGCGGGTCGCCGGTCTGGCGAACCGGGCGAACAACCCGAAGCTGATCAACACGCTGATCCTGATGTGCTGGACGCTCGACCCGAAGTCCGGGCGCAGCTTCGACGCCTTCTACCCGGGCGGCGACGTCATCGAGACGCTCGGCTGGGACTGCTACAACTGGGGCGCCAAGTGGAAGCGGTACGCCTCGCCGGAGGAGATCTACGGCGAGATGATCAGCAAGTCCAAGGCGCTGGGCAAGCCCTGGGGCGTCGCGGAGACCGGCAGTGACCTGGTGCCGGGCGACTCGGGCAGCGGCCGGGCGACCTGGATCCGCTCGATGACCGGCTTCCTCAACGGCCAGCGGCCGGAGTTCGTGGCCTACTACAACCAGGTGGTCAGCCAGGGCGACTTCCGGCTGCTCGACCAGCCGAGCATCCAGGCGTGGAAGTCCTTCTGCGTGGCCTGACCCCACGCACGGAACGGGCGGGCGACCGGCTGGTCGCCCGCCCGTTTCGCGTACGGCTCAGATCCCCCGGCCGCGCTTGTGCAGGGTGCGCAGCACCCGGTCGGCCTGCACGGCGCGGCTCGCCACCGCCAGCGCCAGGTAGGCGCGCGGCTCCCGCGGGTTCCGGGCCAGGGTGCGCCGGGCCCAGCGCACGGCGTCCCGCCGGTTGCCCATGGCCGCCTGGGCGAAGGCGATCTGGCCGGCCACCCGCGCCTCGCCGTGCGGCACCGTGGCGAACTCCGGGTAGCGGCGCAGCAGCCACTGCAACGCGGTCGAGATGGTCTCCCAGCGCTGCGCGAAGTACGACCGCTTGTGCCAGCGGACCAGCACGTACGGGCTCTCCACGTTGACCAGCGGGGCGTACCGGGCGGCGCGGAGCAGGAACTCGTAGTCCTCCGCGTAGCTGCCCGGGATCTGCTCGTCGACCAGCCCGATCGCGTCGAGCAGGGCGGCCCGGCGGATCAGGAAGGTGGACGGGTGCAGCTCGGTGAGCCGGTCGCGCAGCAGCGCCTCCAGCGACACCCGGGACCGGTCCAGCGAGCGGTCCACCGTGCGGTCGTCGTAGCTGACCCGGATGCCGCAGCTCACCAGCGCGCCGTCCGGGTGCACGTCGAGCGCGCCGAGCTGGGCGGCGAGCTTACCCGGCAGCCACTCGTCGTCGTCGTCGCAGAACGCCACCAGGTCGCCGGTGGCCGCCTCGATGCCGGTGTTGCGCGCCCCGGCCAGCCCCGGGCTGCGGGTGTTGGTGATGACCCGGACCCGCCGGTCGCCCCGGTCCAGCTCCAGCGACCGGTCCGGCTCGGACTGGTCGTAGACCACGATGGCCTCGATCAGGCCGGGGTGCGCCTGGCTGAGGATCGCGTCGAGCGCCGCGCGCAGCAGCTCCGGACGGTCCCGCGTCGGTACGACGACCGAGATGCTCGGCCCACTCATGCTTTCTCCACGGACTCGTCGGATCCCCGCTGGCCCAGGTAGCCGTAGCGGACTCGGAAGGGGAGCGTGGCCAGGCTGACCACGGCCCGGCTGCGGCGCGGCAGGCGGCTCCGCCACGCCTCGTCGCGCCGCACGGTCAACGGGCCGCCACTGAACCGCAGCGGGTTGCCGGCGATGCTGTGGGCCCGGAAGGGGGGTGCCGTCGGCGGATCCGTGAGGATGCGCAGCGCCTCGGGGTCGTCCGGCAGGCCGGCGAACTCGCGCAGCCGGCGGACCGTGCCGGCCGGGTCGGCGGTGAAGTCCTCGTAGCGCAGCCGGAGCACCTGCGCCCGGGCGGCGAGCAGGTGGAACGCGGCGTTCTGCGCGGTCCACAGCTTGCTCACCTCGAACGGCGAGAAGGTCGGCATGAAGTCCTCGCCGTCGACCACCTCGGGCCGGCGCACCTGCTTGCCCCAGGAGTACGCCACCGCCCGGCTGTCCCGGACCAGGTGCAGCACGCGCAGGTCGAGCCCCTCGGCCCAGCTCAGCGCGAAGGCGAGCGAGGCGTGCTTGCTGGAGTCGACCACCACCCGGGCGCCGGTCGCCGCGAGGGCGGCCCGGTAGATGCGGGTGTAGAGGTCGGCGTAGCGGCGGACGTCGGCGAGCTGCTCCGCCGAGAGCGAGTTCTTCGCCAGCCGGGGGATGTGCCGGGTCCGGTCGACCCGGTCCTTGAGCGCCAGCACGTCGTCCCGGTCGACGGCGGACCAGCCGCCGAAGGCATGCTCGCCCACCTGCTGCCAGAACGGGCAGGCGGTGAAGCGTTCGCCGCAGCCGCACCGCTCGTCGGCGCCGAGCGCCCGCTCCCAGAGGTGCACCACCTCACCGACCGCGCACACGTCGGCGCTCTGCGCCAGCAGCAGCTCCAGCAGGGTGGAGCCGCTGCGGCCGAGGCCCCCGACGAAGAGAACGCGGGGCTGACCGGTCTCCGCGGCGCTCACCCGCGCCGCCCGCCGGCGCGCTGGCGTACCCGGCGGGCCACCAGGTCGTCGATCACCGCGCCGACCCGGGCCACCGCCTCGGCGCGCGGATCGGGCCGGCCCGGGTCGGCGGCCAGGACGAACCGGCCCGGGTCGGCCAGCCCCTCGTCGAGGGCGGCGACCAGGTCGGCCTCGGTCTCGCAGAGCCGGACCATCCCGGCCGCGCCCAGGCGCCGGGAGAAGAGCTGCTGGTGGTTGTCGACGTGCTCGTCGTGGGTCGGGTCGCGGGGCACCACGATCGGCAGGTGGCCGGTGCGCCGGGCTTCGGTGATGGTGGCCGGGCCGCCGTGGCTCACCACGAGCGTCGCCTCGGCCATCGCCCGCTGGAGTTCCTCGTGGCCGAGGAACGGTGTGGCCTCGGGCAGCGCCGGGGTGCGGCTGTGGCCGTACTGGAGGACGAGCCGGACGCCGGGCCGGTCGGCGTGCCACCGCTCCAGCCAGCCCACGAGGCGATCGAACCGGTGCACGTCGGTGCCGACCACGACCAGCACGTACGGCGCTGGCCGGCCGTCGCGCTGCCGCGGCAGGTGAGCGCTCACAGCGTCACCTTCGTTCGCGACTGCGGGGCTCGCAGGACCGGCTCACTCCTCGCGCTCACAGGAGATTCCCCACGACGGTCGCCTCCGGGTACATGCGGCGCTGCTCCTCCCACTGCACGAGCATCGCGGAGAGGAAGGGGCGGCAGAGCCGAGCGGTCAGCGTCGCGCTGTCGATCCGGTCGTAGACCTCGATGTAGACCGTCGGGATCCGGCGCAGCCGGGCCGCGACCACGAACGGCAGCGCGACCCCGGCGCCGGTGGTGACCACGGCGTCGACCCGGCGCCGGCGGATCACCTTCAGCGCGAGGAAGGCGTTGCGGACCAGGTTCCGGACGTTCCGGGTGGTGGGGTGGTGCGCCCAGACCACGTCCTCGCCGTCGAGCAGCGAGCGGGCGTCCGGGGTGTCGAAGGTGACCCACGCCCGTCGCCGTTCCCGGTACCAGGGCTCCAGCGCCAGGAGCTGGGCGAGATGCCCGCCGCTGGAGCCGACCAGCAGGACCTGCCCCGAGTCGTCGATTGACCCGCTCACCAAAACGTTCCTCCCCGTAGGCCGCGTCCGCGTCCGGATTCTCGTGAATGGCCCTCGGACGCGTCATGACAACCTACTGGCGCGGGGGTGGCCAACTGAAGGGGCCATTGGACGGATCCCCACCCACCGGTCGGGTCACCCCGGGAATCCCGTCGCCGGCATCCGGCCGGGCGTGCGACCGCCGAGGTCAGCCGGGTCACGACCGGCACGGCGGGCCGGGCCAACCGCGCGGGCCGGGCATGTGTCAGGATTTCGTCACCGCTCCGCACAGGGCCGGCGGCGACGCCGACCACGGGGGCAGGTCGGGCCCCATGCCGGGAAACCCGCCGAATGGCCAGCGCCGATCGGCCATATCTACGCGGGCTGCCTACACCTGGGCAGGCTTACCGGAACGGGAGCAGACTTTCCCTCATCGTTCGGATCGGGGACACTCAAGGTCACGGTCAGGTCCAGCTGCGCCGTGGACTGCCCGGCTCGGTCGAAAGGGAGCGACAGACTCTGATGCCCTCACCCCATTTGGCCGAGAGCGACTCCGACGGTCTTGCCCTGATGGCCTACCTGGGCTGGCTGCGCCGCCGCTGGTGGATCCTGGTGCTCGCCGCGGTCCTCGGCCTGGCCGGCGGCCTGGCGGTGAGTCAGCTCCAGCAGGCGCGCTACACATCGGGCACGTCGCTGCTGGTGCGCCCACTCAGCGCCGGCGCGGAGAGCAATCCCAACGCCAAGGTGAACCTCGACACCGAGGCCCAGGTGGTCCGTTCGCTGGTCGTGGCCGAGCGGGCCAAGGGCCTCATGAAGGTCGACACCGGAGCCGACCAGCTGGTGAAGTCGGTGACGGTCACCGTCCCGCCGAACAGCCAGATCCTCCAGGTGGCCTTCGAGGCCGACAGCCCCGGCAAGGCGCAGTCCGGGTCGCACGCCTTCGCCCAGGCCTACCTCGACCTGCGCAAGGCCACCGCCCAGAAGACGCTGGAGAACGAGACCACCGCGCTCAAGCAGCAGATCACCGACGTGAACAAGCAGCTCAGCGCGGTTGCCGGGCGGATCGCCGCGGCACCGGCCAACAGCCCGGAGCGGGAGCGCGCCGAGGCCGACCGGAACGTGCTGACCAACCAGCTCACCTCGCTGAACAACCGGCTCAGCCCGCTGCTCTCCGCCGAGAACGACCCGGGCGAGATCATCTCGGACGCCCGGCTGCCGGAGAGCCCCAGCTCACCGAACCGGACCCTGAACCTGGCCAGCGGCATGGGCGCCGGCCTGCTGCTCGGCATCGTGCTGGCGTTGGTGCTGGACCGGCTGGACACCCGTATCCGCCGGGGGCGGGACATCTCCGACCGGGTCGGCCTGCCGCTGCTGCTGGAGCTGCCGGCGCGTACCCCGTCGCTGGCCGTGCTGCCGGCCACCCACAAGATCTCCCGCGAGCTGGGCCGGCTGCGCAACGTGCTGCTCTCCGCGGTGCCCGAGCCGGCGCAGGCCGGGCGGGGGCGCCAACTGCTGCTCTGCGACGGCTCGGCCGGCACCGCCGCCGGGTTCGTGGCGGCCAACCTGGCCGCCGCGTACGCCCGCACCGGCCAGCAGGTCGCCCTGATCACCACCAAGCCGGACTCGGCGCTGAGCGGCATCACCGGGGTGGCCGAGGGACGGCACAGCCTGGCCTCGGTGCTCCGCCGGGACGTACCGGCGCTCAAGGCGCTGGCCCCGCTGCCCGGCCTCGGCCAGCTCCGGGTGCTCGTCCCGGGCGACCTGGACGCCGAGGTCGAGCTGCCGGTCTCCGGCCTGCTGGAGATCCTGCGCGAGCTGTCCGCGCGCTTCGACCACGTGATCATCGAGACCGCCCAGCCGACCCTGGCCGTGGAGGCGCAGGCGCTGGGCCGGCACGTCGACGCCGTGATCGTGGTGGCCGAGAGCGGGCGGACCCGCAGCGGCGAGATCACCGCCGCGCTCCAGCAGTTCGAGCAGGTCAACGCCCCGGTGATCGGCGCCGTGCTGGCTCCGCGCCTGCCCGCACCGGCGCCCGGCGCCACCCGCCCGGCGGCCCCGGCCAACCGGCCCAAGCCCCGACCGAGTCCCGGTCCGTCCGCCGAGTCCACCATGGTGCTGCCCCGGATGCAGCCGTCCGGATCGGGCGCCTCCGCCAGGTCGGCGAAGCCGTCCGTCCCGGGCAAGGCGTCGGCCCCGGTCAAGCCGCCGGCGCCGGGCAAGCCGCTGCCGGTCAACGGCAGCGGCGGCACCTACCGGTCCCGGGGTGACGGCGACGGCCGCAGCTATGCCCTGGACTCGGGCGAGGACCTGGGGTGAACCGCAGGCAGATGCTCCGCGCCGCCCTCGCACCGGCCCTCGTGATCGGCCTCGGCACGGCCTGCAGCGAGCCCCAGCCCGAGGCGGGCAGCGTCGACGTGGTCGACCCGGGCAGCGCCCCGGCGACGCCCGCGCCGAGTCCGACCCCGAGCCTGCCGGCCGGCCCGCTGACCGGCGCGCCGGTGAGCGCGGCGCCGCTGGCCGGCCGCCAGGCGGTCGCCGTGCCCCTGCGGGTCAGCCCCTCGACCACGCCGGCCGGGCTGGACGCGGCCGACCTGGTCTACGCCGAGTTCGCCGAGTCCGACACGCTGCACCTGACCGCGGTGTTCCAGTCCCGCGACGCCGCCAAGATCGGTCCGGTGGCCGAGATCCGTCCGGTCGACATCCGGTCGGTCGCCGTGCTGCACCCGGTCGTCGGCTACGCCGGCGGTCCCACCGGCTTCCTCACCCAGTTCGAGAAGTCCGGCCTGGCCGGGGTCACGCCGGACGACGGCGACGCCATCGACGGCGGCTACACCTCGACGGCCGCGCTGCTCAAGGCCGCGCCGAAGGGCGGCCAGCCGCCCACGCCGCCCCTCGACCACGCCACCGACGGCGCCGCCCTGGCCGCGCGGGACCTCGTCCCGGCCACCGAACTGTCGGTCGCCGTCTCCGGCGGCCCGCCCATGGTCTGGCGGTACGACCAGCAGAAGTCGCTCTGGGTGGGCAAGGTGGGCACCGCCACGGTGACCGCCGCCTCGGTGCTCGTGCTGACCATGGAATACCGGACGCTCGACGTCCGGAACCCGTCGCCGCGGTCGCTCCCGTCGGCGAACGTCTTCGGTGAGGGCGCGGTGGTCGCGGTCTCCGGGCCGTCCAGCGCGAAGGGCCGGTGGCGCAAGCCGGGCCTGGGGATGGTCTGCACCCTCGCCGACAACGGCGGCGACCTCCTGCACCCGCAGCCCGGCAACGCCTGGGTGATCTACGCGCCGACCACCGCCAAGGTCACCGTGAAATGAGTACGGTCACCCCGCCCCGCCCGGCGCGCGGGTCGGCCCCGGTCGACGCGGCGGTGCCGCCGTCCGGCGGGACCCGGCTCCCGCCGGCCGCGGTGCGGCCGAAGGGCTGGTCGCTGCGGTTGCCCACGGCGTGGCCGCTGATCGCGCTCTTCGTGCTCTACCCGCTGTGGTGGGCGCTCGGGGTGTCCAGCTTCGTCTTCGTCGTCTTCGCGGTGCCGATGCTGGTGCAGTTGGTCCGCCGGGGCCCGG
Source organism: Micromonospora sp. MH33 (assembly GCF_003013775.1). Classification (NCBI taxonomy): domain Bacteria; kingdom Bacillati; phylum Actinomycetota; class Actinomycetes; order Micromonosporales; family Micromonosporaceae; genus Micromonospora; species Micromonospora sp. MH33. Next base: position 1,879 of record NZ_MUYZ01000270.1, on the reverse strand, counting down.
TCCGGGTGCCGCCCGGCTTCGGGATCTGGCTGCTCCTGCTGCTCTGGCTGGTCCTCTCCGCCGCGATGCTCGGCCTCACCGCGCCGAACACGCTGCCGCCGGGCGGTGGCGGCCGGTACATCGGCTGGGCCATCCGGCTGGCCAACTTCGTCGGCATGACCGTGGTCATGCTCTACGTCTACAACCTGGGCGAGCGGGAGCTGTCCCGGCGGCGGGTCGTCCGGCTCTTCGGTTTCATGGGCGTGGTCGTGGTGATCGGCGGCTGGCTCGGCTCGCTCTTCCCGACCCTCGGCTTCGTCGCGCCGTTGCGGTTCATCCTGCCGCACTCGATCGCCAGCCAGCCCTTCGTCGCCTCGCTCATGGACGTCAAGTTCGCCCAGGTCCAGCAGGTGATCGAGGGCGAGGCCAGCTCGCCCCGGCCGTCCGCGCCGTTCACCTACACGAACTCCTGGGGCGAGAACACGGCGATCCTGCTCATCTGGCTGATCGTCGGCTGGGTGGTGCTGGGCAAGCCGCTGCGCCGGGTGGCCGGCGTGGCGATCGTGCTGGCCGCGATCTTCCCGATCATCTACTCGCTCAACCGCGGCCTCTGGATCGGCCTCGGCATCTCCGCGGTCTACGTGGCCGTCCGGCTCGCCCTGCGCGGGCGGATGGTGGTGCTCGGCGGGCTCGCCCTGGCGGTCGGGCTCATCGGTGTGCTGATCGTCGCCACACCACTGGGTCGCACCTTCGACGAGCGACTGCAGAACGGGCACAGCGACGACATCCGCACCACCCTCTCCGAGGGCGCGGTCACCGCGGCCAACCACTCACCGATCCTCGGCTACGGCGGCAACCGGGCGCTGATCGGCAGCAACCGGTCGATCGCCATCGGCAAGTCCGACGACTGCAAGCAGTGCGGCAACCGGGAACTGGGCAGCAACGGCCAGCTCTGGGCGCTGCTGGTCGGCCAGGGCTACGTGGGCGCGATCTGCTACAACGGCTTCTTCCTCTACTGCCTGTGGCGTTACCGCCGCGACCACAGCCCGATCGGGCTCGCCGGCAGCCTCGTGCTCATCCTCATGCTCTTCTTCCAGTTCACCTACGGGGCACTGGAAGCCACCCTCGCCTACGGCCTGATCTCGGTCGCCCTGCTCGCCCGCAACGACCGGCTCCGCCGGGCGCTCGCGCCGGCGCCGCACCGGGGCACCGTGGCCGGGCTGCGGGCCCGACTGGAAGCAGCCGGTGACCACTGATGGTGTTCCGCGTACCCCCGGACGGCGACGGCCGCTCCGCCTACCTCGGTGAGCTGGCCGGGCTGATCTGGCCCGAGCCGGCCGAACCCGCCCTGCGCAGGGGTGGCGCCGGCTGGGTGGTGGTGCCCTCGGCGTCCCGCCCCCGGCTGCTGGTGCCCACCGGCTACGGCCGGGCCGCGGCGAGCGCGGTCCGGCACTCCACCGAGGCGGTCGGCCGCAAGGCCAGGCTGGTCCGGCAGGGGCTGGCCACCGCGTTCCGGCTCGGGCTGGGGCCGCTGGTGTTCCGCGACCGGCTGGTGGTGACGGGCGGTGGCCTGGACGCGTACCTGGCCGAGGTGCTGGGCGAGCGGGCGCTGGTCAGCCTGCACATCGGGCCGGCCCGGGCGAACCGCAAGCCGGTGCTGCAACTGCTCGCCCCGGACGGCCGGGCCCTCGGCTACGCGAAGCTCGGCGTCGACCCGCTGACCCGCGCCCTGGTCGACGCGGAGGCCGCCGCGCTGCGCCGGCTGGCCGACCTGCCGCTCGGCCCGGTCACCGTGGCCGGGGTACGTCACCACGGCGACTGGCACGGGCACGCGCTGCTGGTGCAGGAGGCGCTGCCGGTGCGGCTGCCCCGGGCCACCCCGGCCGCCGCCGAGGCGGCC